>DATKLQ010000411.1:0-10329 GCA_035542335.1 Ignavibacteriaceae bacterium
AGAGTGAGGGGGAAACTAATTTATTCAATTCATTAAACGCAAAGGAGAGAGAATCACTAAAAGATAAATTACAGGATCTGATTTCAAAAATTGATTATCATATTAGTTCTTAAAGTACATAATTAGTTCTTAAATTTATTGTTTGTTTGGTGGAAAAGGCATAAATGACGGACAAAAGGAAGCTTAAAATAAAAATATTTGATAAAGAATATTCTTTATTGGTTGAAAATGAAGAAATAGCAAAAGAGCTTGCTGTTTATGTAAATAAGGTAATGGAAGAAACCCGGGAGGAGCTCCCGGATCAGCCGGCTCAGACTATTGCTATTATTGGATGTTTAAATATTGCTTATGATCTATTTTTAGAGAAGAACAAGAATAGGGAATTTATGATCCAGGCCTCCGATAGAATGAAAAGAATTAAGCTCCTCCTTTCCGAAGCAGTGCCTGACCCATCTTAGAGTTGCCGCTCTGTCAGTCCTTTCTAATAGAAAAACTAACAGTAAGACTAACAGGGAGTTTGACTTTCGGCGTCTATTGCAGGCCTCGTCCTGCCGCAAGGCGGGAAATCTATTCATGACTCTCGAAGCCATGAATGGAACAGAGGAAGCAAAAAGCGTTCGGGCAGATTCCCACACTGATTTAATGAGGTTTTTTCCCTTATTAATCAGAGACTGACAGAAGCGGTTTATATAATTAATCCTGCCCCGGCAGGCCTACATTGGAGGAATAATGGAACGGTTATTGGACCCCGTCTTGCTTATACCAATGGTTGTTCTCCTTGTAGTTATCTTCTTTTTCTTAGGGTGGATTCTTAATAACAGGATCGGCAGAAAAAGCATCGCATCTTCGGAAGAAAGAGCAAAACAGATTATTAACGATGCACAGAAAGAAGCGGCTAACCTAAAAAGAGAAAAATTACTTGAGGTAAAGGATGAATGGTATAAGAAAAAAATCGACTTCGATAATGAAATCGGTATAAAGAAGAACAAACTGTCTAATCTTGAAAAACAGCTTACAACAAGGGAAGAAAATATTGAGAAAAAATTCGAGCTTGTTCTTAAAAAAGAAAGAGAGAATAAAACTTTTGAAAAAGAGGTGCAAACATTAAAAAGAGATGTACAGACAAAGCTTGCTGAAATTCAAAAGCTTGAACTTGAACAGAATGAAAGATTAGAAAAGATTTCCGGTTTGACCGCAGAAGAAGCAAAGAAAATGCTTGTTGAAAATATGGTTAATGAGGCAAAATCGGAAGTCGCTCACCTCATTAAGGAAATGCACGACACAGCTAAGCTCGAAGCAAAAAAGGATGCCCAGAAGCTTATCGTGCAGGCAATCCAGAGAACTGCAGCCGATCATGCCGTTGAAACAACGGTTTCCGTAGTTCAGATACAGAATGATGAGATGAAGGGGAGAATAATCGGCAAAGAAGGCCGTAATATCCGCGCATTCGAAGCTGCTACAGGCGTCGATGTAATCGTAGACGATACACCGGAAGCAGTTATACTTTCCTCCTTCGATCAATTCAGAAGAGAAATTGCAAGAGTTTCCTTGGAAAGATTAATCCTTGACGGCAGAATTCATCCGGCTAGGATTGAGGAAGTCGTTGAGAAAGTCCGCCTGGAGCTGGAAGAAGAGATAATCAGGGAAGGGGAGAATACGATTCTTCAGCTCGGTCTTCATAATATGCATCCCGAATTAATTAAGCATGTCGGCAGAATGAAATACCGTTCCAGCTACGGCCAGAACCTTTTGTCTCACAGCATTGAAGTAGGTTTCCTTACCGGTATAATGGCTTCGGAACTAGGGCTCGATGCTTCTCTGGCAAAAAGAGCGGGACTCCTTCACGACATCGGGAAAATGGTAGATAAAAGCATTGAAGGACCCCATGCGCTTCTTGGCTATGAATTGACGAAGAAATATAAAGAGCATCCGATTGTTGTAAATGCAGTCGGCTCTCATCACGAGGATATAGAAATGGAGCATCCGATTGCTCCTTTAGTTCAGGCAGCAGATGCGATAAGCGGTGCACGTCCCGGTGCAAGGCGCGAACCTCTCGAAGGTTATGTAAAACGTCTTGAAACTCTCGAAGCCCTGGCTAAATCTTTTGAAGGTGTTGCCAAAACATATGCAATCCAGGCTGGAAGGGAAGTAAGAGTAGTAGTCGAGCATGATAAGATAGATGATCTAATAGCCGATAAATTAGCTCATGATATAGCATTAAAAATTGAAAATGAAATGGAATACCCGGGCCAGATTAAGGTTACCGTAATAAGGGAAGTTAGGAAAATAGGCTACGCAAAGTAAAGCAGACAGATTTGAAAAACTTAACGCTCCAATTATTAAATTAGTTGGAGCTTTTTTATTTTAAATATTTGTCGATGAAAAAATTCAAAATAGCTGTTACAGGTAATATCGGCTCGGGAAAGTCTTATTTCTGCAGAATGATTGAGGAACAAGGCTATCCCGTAGTTAGAGCGGATGATATTTCTAAGGAGATTTTAGGAACAGATAAGAAAATCAGGGAGGAAGTTGAAAAAGTTTTCGGCAAAGATTCATTTGTGAATGATCATATCAATAAAAAATTTCTTGCAGAAAAAATTTTTAATAATCATGAAAATGTCTTTAAAATTAATTCCATCCTTCATCCTCAGGTAATTAAAAAGATTGATCAAATAATGAATGAAGCTTTAAATAGGAGTGATCTTGTTTTTGTTGAGGCTGCATTGATTTATGAAGCATCAATGGAAGAGATGTTTAATTATGTAGTTTTAATTACCGCAAATGAAGAAATAAGAAGAAAAAGAAAAGTTGAATCCGGTGAATTATCTGAGGAAGGTTTTATAAAGAGAAATGCAAACCAGAAACCGGATGAAGAAAAGAAAAAAGCTGCCGATTTTGTGTTTGAAAATAACGGATCGATTCAGGATCTTGAAAATAAAGCCTTATTATTAATTTCAATATTGAAAGGAATAAATATAGAACGCAGATGACGCAGATTACGCAGATTGTCTGTGTTAATATGTGCAATCCGTGTCGTCTGTGTTCTATTGAATTTAAATCTTCAGGCTGAGTATTGAATATTGAGAATTGAATATTGAATATTATCCCGCGAATGCGGGATCCCGCTTTCTTTTAAAATATATAATAAATTAACCGCGGGATTTGTATTTTGTTGTTTCTCTTTTGTAATTTATTCTTCAATGACTAATGACCATTGACCAATGACCAATAAAGTTGCCTTCCAGGGTGAGCGCGGCGCATTCAGCGAAACTGCCGCAAAAAAATATTTCGGCTCCCGTCTCTCCGTCTCTCCGTCTTTTTCGTTTGAAGACGTGTTTGCCAAAGTAAAAAATAAATCCGTCGACTCCGGAATTATACCGATTGAAAATACTCTTTACGGCAGCATCTACGAAACATATGATCTTCTTTTAAAATACTCTCTTACAATTGCAGGTGAATTGAGCCTGCAGATAAATCATCATTTATTATCTAATAAGCCTTACAAATTAACTGAGCTCAAAAAAGTTTATTCCCAGCCTCAGGCATTGGGGCAATGCTCAAAATTTCTTAAGAAATTAACCAATACCGAAATTGTACCGGCTTATGATACTGCGGGGGCTATCCTGATCTCCACCCAAAATGTTAATGAGCCTACTGCGGCAATTGCAAGCAAGGAAGCAGCCGAGATCTACAAAATGAAAATCCTGAAAAGCAATATCCAGGACAATAAAGACAACTTTACAAGATTTATAGTAGTAAGAAAGCAGCCGGATAAAAAGAATTTTACTCATCCCAAAACATCCATCTGCTTTGAGCTCAGAAGTATCCCGGGAGCATTATTCAGGGCGCTTAGTGTTTTTGCGCTGCGGGATATAGACCTGGTTAAAATTGAATCCCGTCCAATTCCTCATAAACCCTTCCAATATATATTCTATGCCGATCTTATGGGCAGTCTCGATGAAAGAAAAATCAAGCTGGCTATAAACCATTTAGCGGAAATTTCGATTAATATAAGGAAGTTCGGCAGCTACGAAGTAGGCAAAATTTACAAAAGTTAATTAAGTTTGTTTAACGGAAATTGCGGTTTTAACAATCCTGTATTCCCAAAAGGATTCCGGGTTGTGAATACCTTTGGAGAATTCAAAAAAATACCCAAGGAGAGATAACTTGTCTTTTTTTAATAAGATTCTTGTATCGATCGTTCAATTAATGCCCAAGAGCCTGGTTTGGATATTTTCTAAAAAATATATAGCAGGAAAAACTCTTGAGGAAGCAGTAGCCCTCGTAAAAAAATTAAATGAAAAAGGAATTTACACAACCATTGATGTCTTGGGCGAAATGGTAAAAAATAAGGAAGAATCGAACGATGCCAAGAATAAATGTCTGGATGTATTGGATGCAATAGTTCAAAATAATTTAAAGGCAAACCTTTCGGTTAAACCGACACAAATGGGCCTGAGCATCGATGAAGAGTTTGCTTATAATCAGATTGAAGAGCTTGTAAAAAAGGCGTTATCAATAGATAATTTTATAAGAATCGACATGGAAGATTCGCCCTATACCGATGCCACATTCAGGATCTACGACAGGCTTAGAAAAAAATTTGATAACCTCGGAGTTGTGGTTCAGGCTTATTTAAGAAGAACATATGATGATGTCGTCCGTCTTAACGGGTATAATGCAAATTACAGGCTCTGCAAAGGAATTTATATTGAACCTGCTTCTCTTGCTTATAAGGATAGGCAGGAAATCAGGGAGAATTATTTAAAGATACTTGAGATGATTTTAAAATCCGGTAAATATGTTGGTATTGCAACTCATGATGAATATTTGATTAATGAATCATTTAAAATGATAAAACGTCTGAACATTCCTGAAGATAAATTCGAATTCCAGATGCTTTTAGGTGTAAAAGAAGATTTGAGAGACAAAATCAGCAGAGAGCATAAAATGAGAATTTATATTCCGTTTGGGAACGAATGGTACCGCTATTCAATCAGAAGATTAAAAGAAAATCCGCAGATTGCAGGACACATATTTAAAAATATTTTTTCAATAAAATGATTGACTCATCCCTGTCTATTCCTCTGGAGGGTAATTTTTTAGGAATTGAAACTTCATGCGATGAAACCTCTGTAGCAGTTATTTCAAAAGGGAAATTAACTGCTAACCTGGTTTCGTCCCAGGATTTCCATGCCGATTTCGGCGGCGTAGTGCCTGAATTATCAAGCCGAGCACACCTGCAGATTATTATTCCTCTTTTAAATGATGCCCTGAAAAAATCCGGCTTAAAATTAAAAGATATGGATGCAGTCTGCGCAACAGCAGGACCGGGTTTAATCGGAGCTCTTCTTGTCGGTTTAACATTTGCTAAAGGATTATCCTATTCTTTAAAGAAGCCGTTCATTCCCGTCAATCATATCGAAGGACATATATATTCGGGTTTTTTAATGCAGGAAAAACCTGAATTTCCATACTTAGTTCTTGTTGTTTCCGGCGGGCATACTCTTCTCCTGCTAGTAAAAAGTTTCAGGGAAATAAAAAAACTCGGGTCAACTGTTGATGATGCTGCCGGCGAAGCCTTCGATAAAGCCGCAAAAATGCTCGGGCTGAAATATCCGGGGGGACCGGAAATTCAGAAGTACGCGCAAAAAGGAGATCCTCTAAAAATAAAATTCCCTGTTGCCGAATTGAAAGGAGAGTATGATTTTTCTTTCAGCGGATTAAAAACTTCGCTGCTGAGATACATCCAAAAGAATTATGGGGATTCCGGAAGCATTACTGAATTTCATAGAAAGATACCTGAACAAGAAGCTGCAGATATTGCTGCGTCTTTCCAGGAGGCGGTAGTGAAGGCTTTAATTCAAAAAACCGAAAAGGCAATGCAGGTGCATGATATAAAATGCATATCGCTCGTCGGAGGTGTAGCAGCAAATAAGAAACTTAGAGATTCTTTTAAAAAATTATCCCTTAAATACAATAAAAAACTGGTAATCCCGGCTTTGGAATACTGCGGCGACAACGGCGCGATGATTGCCTTCCGCGGCGCTAAGTTATTTGAACTGGGGAAGAAATACTCATTGGATTATGCACCTTACCCGGGTTTAACTCCGGATCATTTTTCTTAATCCGGTTAATTACAAATGCAGGATATAATCCGTAAAATAGAGAACGAGCTTAACAATCTTTCCCTTCAGGAAAGAGAAGGTATTTTAAATAGGCTTAGGAAAGAAGTTGATGATCTGGACAAAGAGATTGTTCCTTTATTGTGCAGAAGGACTCTTTTTTCAGTTCTCATCGGCAGAATTAAACGTTCTTTAAGAATGCCGACATATGCGCCTGAAAGAGAAAAGGAAATAAGCAAAAAAATAAATCTTTACAGGGAAGATCCTTTAAGCAGCGAAGCGCTCCAAAGAATTTATGAAAGAATAATCGATGAATCCCGTAGAATACAGAGGGAAGAGGCCGAAAAAGGGAATATATTTAAAGTCTCGGATGCTAAATTTAAAGTAAGCTTTATAAATATCTTGACAAAAAAACAGCTCTTCTTTGTTTTATCCTTCTTTTTAGCACTCCTTATAGTTTTCTATTTTATTTTCTTTACTCCGAATTATTATGAAGAATCTTCACCGGCTCGTTTTCAGGTAGACAGAGGCGAAAGTCTGAATGAGGTTGTTACGAGCTTGTATGAAAGGGGAATTATTCCGAATAGACTGAATATGAAGATCGCAGCATTTTTATACGGCGCTGAAAAAAAGATAAGAGCTGCAAGATATAAAATTCCAAACGGCCTGAACTATTTTGAGCTGCTGGAGCTGTTTATTAAAGGCGAAGCAGATTTCTTAAGGCCGGTTACTATTGCAGACGGAAGCACATTAAGATGGGTTGCAAAGAAACTGCAGAATGAAGTCTTTATTGATTCACTTAGCATAATCAAAACTTCTGCAGATAAAAATTTTATCGATTCTCTCGGCTATTCTTCAGTTAATATAAATACGCTTGAGGGATATATTCTTCCAAGGACATATTACATTTATGAAAGAAGCTCGCCGAATGAAGCGATGACTATTCTATCCAAAGGATTAAAAGATTTTTTTAACGATACTCTGCTTCATAGGCTTGACAGTATAGGGTACTCTATGCACGAGCTTTTAACAGTTGCATCAATTGTCGAAGGAGAAACAAATAAAGTTGAAGAGATGCCCATAATTGCGGGAGTTTATTATAACAGGCTAAGGATCGGCATGCGGCTGCAGGCAGATCCGACCGTACAATACCTGCAGATAAACGGTTGGAAAAGGTTAAAATACAGAGACCTGAGGACAAAAAATCCTTATAATACTTATCTTTTTACCGGGCTGCCTCCCGGCCCTATTAACAATCCCCGGAAAGAGGCAATACTTGCGGCTCTTTACCCGGTCAAGCATCAGTATTTCTATTTTGTTGCCGACGGGCAGGGAGGACATAAATTTTCCAAAACTTATACAGAACATCTTCGGCTTGTGAAAGAATATAGAAAATGGCTGAACTCGGTAAACAAATTTTAAAAAATATTCTTTTGGGTTCCGCAGCTCTGCTGCTTTCCTACTGCGCAAACCAGCTTCCTCCCGGCGGCGGGGATATTGATCGAATTCCTCCTGGAGTAACCGAAGTTTATCCAGAAAACGGGAGCACTAGCTTCGAAGATGATTATTTTGAGTTAGGGTTTTCGGAATATGTAGATAAGCGTTCCGTTAAAGATGCAATCTTTATCTCTCCTGCAATCCAAGGAAATCTTGATCTTGACTGGAGCGGCAAATATGTAAGGGTGTATTTCCCTGAAAAGCTAAAGCCGAATACGACCTATGTAATTACTGTAGGAACCGACGTCGTCGATTTCAATAATCACAACAACATGGCTAAGGCATTCACTTTTACTTTTTCTACCGGGAAAGAAATCGACCGCAGAACCATTACAGGGAGAGTTTACCAGGAGAAACCCCAGGGAATTTTGATGCTGGCTTATAAGCTTACTTCTGTCGATACAATAAATCCGATGAAGAATAAGCCGGATTATATTTCTCAAACAGGCAAAGACGGCACTTTTGCATTGAACGGAATGGCGGCAGGAACATACAGGATTTTTGCGGTGCAGGATGAATTCCGAGATCTGACTTTTCAGCCTGACCAGGATAAAATCGGAATGCCTTTTACCGATATAGTGCTCCGCGAGAGTGATTCGCTTTATACCGGATTGAACTTCTTCATTACAAAAATTGATACGATGTCGCCAAGGCTCTTAAACGCATCGATGATAGACAAATTCCACGTTCTTGTTAATTTCAGCGAGGAAATTGATTCGACAATTTATAAGAAAAATAATTTTTTTATTTATGATTCAACCTCAAATAAAAAAATCGGGATCCGTTACTTCTATAAAGGATCTGCAAAGCCGACCGAAATCTTTTTTGTCCCTGATGATACCATCCCGCCTGAGGATAATGTTTTCCTGCATGCAGACACAATTAAAGATAAGGCATCTAATATTTTTCTTAATGATAATGTCTACTTAAACCTGAGCAGCAGACCCGATACGATACCTCCGGGAATTATAAAAAGCATACCTCCTGCCGGGTCAAAGGATGCTGATTTCCTCAAAGAAAAATTCAGCTTTTTCTTTAATGACGCTTTCGATACAAGCAATGCAAAATCCGGCATTTCATTCCGGGATACACTAGGAAAGGCTGTTCCAATCGGAATAAGCTTTACCGATGATGCTTCATTTACACTCGAACCGCTAAAAAACCTTGAACCCAAAAAATATTATATAATTTCAATCGATCTATCCAAAATATCGGATGCGGCCGGAAATAAAAGGGATTCCGTTTATAAATCGAAGATACAAACCATAAGCGGACTTGATTTTACCGGTGCCTCCGGGAAATTAAGCGGGATCGAACTAAATGCAAATCCGGTATTAGTCTTAGAAGGAACATCTCCTGCAAAAATCCTAGGAAACGGGAAAAACATTTATACCCGGAAGCCTGATAAAAATTATATGTTTAATTTTGAAAGGGTGGAAGCGGGTAAATACACTTTATGGTGCTATCTTGATAAGGATTCCAGCGGCTCTTATTCTTTCGGGTATCATTTCCCATTTAAACCTTCCGAAGAATTTTCAGTTTATCCTGATACCCTTAACCTGAAAGCCCGGTGGATGCAGACCGATTTGAACTTTATATTCAAATGATTGTATTTTATTTCGGATTGGGGATTTTCGCCTCTGGCAGGACAGGTCTAATTTCGGATTTTAGAAATCCGGAATTTAGGATTTAGGATTTTTTGATTTACGATTTGCAGATTCTGCTTTAAGAATTAATTCGTAATTCGAAAATCGTAATTCATAAATCCGAATTCGTAAATCCAAATGAACAATATAACAATTTAACAATGCAGCAATACAACAATAAAAGGAATTAGTTTCTAATCAATTTATACCTTGAGTATTTTGATTCTTGTAATTATAATCCGTTTCAATAAAGATGACAGTTTTAGAAGCAATTAATTTATCTTCCGAATATTTAAAGAAGAAGGGGATTGAATCGCCCCGCTTCAACGCCGAGATGCTTCTTGCCCGCGTGCTGGATTCAAAACGTCTTAATCTTTATCTCTCTTTTGATAAGCCGCTTACGGAAACGGAAATATCTGAATATAGGGAGTTGCTAAAAAGAAGAAGCCGGTTTGAACCTCTTCAGTATATACTGGGTTCGGTTGAGTTTTTCGGGTTAAATTTTAAAGTGACCTCTTCCGCTCTAATACCGCGCCCGGAAACTGAGATCCTTGTGGAAACAATAATCGAATTCAATGGAAACCGGCCGGCCGATATCCTGGATATCGGGACGGGAAGCGGAAATATTGCTGTATCATTGGCAAAGAATCTGATTCAGTCAAAAATCACTGCAATAGATATTAGTCAAGAAGCAATCGATCTCGCTAGTGAAAATATTAAACTTAATGGAATTACTAATGTTATTGTCTTGAGGTATGATATTCTTAATCAAGATACAAACCCTTTTAAAAATAAATTTGATATTATTGTTTCAAATCCGCCGTATGTTTCTTCGGAGGAGTTTCCCGGCTTAGCACCCGAATTGAAAGTTTATGAACCTAAAGATGCTTTAACTGATTTTTCGGACGGGTTAAAATTTTACAGGGGGATTTGCAGGAAGGCAGGCAATCTTCTTAAACCTAAAGGAATGATTTTTTTTGAAATGGGTAAGGGATTGCATCAAAATATAAAGGATATTTTGGAAAAGAACGGCTTTACTAGTATTCGGATTAAAAAAGATT
>DATKLQ010000412.1:0-15201 GCA_035542335.1 Ignavibacteriaceae bacterium
CCCCCCATTTTTTCCCTTCTTAAAAAAAATTTATAAAATTTGAGGTTTGATTTAAATAATTTTAACTTTGCTGTTAAAAAAATTAAGTCAAATCTTTCATTTTCCATAATTTTTTAAGGAAGAATTAAAACCGATCTATATTTAATTCAATCTGAATTAATCAAACACCAATAAAACGAGGTTTATAATGAAAAAAATAGAAGCGATAATCAGGCCCCATAAGCTGGATGAAGTTCATCATGCGCTTCAGGACGCCGGTTTCAGCGGGCTGACTGTAACCGAGGTAAAAGGCTACGGAAGGCAAAAAGGTCATACCGAAATTTATAGAGGTTCGGAATATAAAATTGAATTCGTTCCGAAAATTAAGCTGGAGCTGATTTGCCCCGATAATAAGCTTGAGCTTGCAAATTCAATTATAATTAGCAAAGCAAAGACGGGAGAAGTTGGGGACGGCAAAATATTTATATCGTCAGTTGGTGATGCAATAAGAATTCGGACCGAAGAGTCGGGAGATAGTGCGGTTTAGCTCAATTTTTTAAAAATGATTTTAAAGAATCTGTTTTTAACATTTTAAGGAGGGCCTAATGCAAATATTTATTCCCTGTTCAAAACAAAAGATTTCCCAAGTCTGTTTATTAGTGTTATTTATTTTGATAAATACTTCTGATGTGTTTTCACAAGATAGCCTGAAAGTATCGCAGCCTAGTCTTGAACAGAGAGTCGCCGGCATTGAAGCATACCTGCAGAATACTGATCCTTCGGCGCCGCTTAAAGGCCCGGATGGTAAGATCGGAATCTCCTCCCCGTCCGTAGGAGTACCGGGCCCGGGCCACAATGCATGGATGATGATAAGCGCTGCTTTAGTTCTATTTATGACCTTACCCGGGCTTGCATTATTTTACGGCGGATTAGTAAGACAGAAGAACGTGCTGTCTGTTCTTGCACAGTGCCTGGGTATCGCAGGTTTAGTTACCATTCTTTGGTGGATATGCGGTTATTCACTGGTATTTGGAGAAGGAGGCGGATATTTTTTCGGGAGCCTGAAGCATACCTTCTTAAGAGGTGTCACCTCCGCACCCGATACCAACTATACCTTCTGGGTTTCGGAGAATGTTTTTACAATGTATCAAATGATGTTTGCCATTATTACTCCTGCATTGATTATAGGAGCCATAGCGGAACGGATGAAATATTCTGCGGTTCTTTTATTTGTATTAATATGGATGTTTGCGGTTTATTTCCCGCTGGCTCACATGGTTTGGGGTATCGATGGGTTGATGAACGGGGTTTGGAACGGAAACGCGAAAATAAGTGCAATAGATTTTGCAGGCGGAACTGTTGTCCATATGTCGTCAGGATGGTCTGCTTTAATACTTTGTTTAATCCTCGGGAAAAGAATCGGTTTCGGCAGAGAACCGATGCCGCCGCACAATATGGTATTATGCATGGTGGGTACCGGAATGCTTTGGGTAGGATGGTACGGCTTTAATGCAGGATCCGCCCTTGCAGCCGACGGAATTGCAGCTAATGCTTTTGCTACCACTACAATTGCCGCGGCCGTAGCTTCCTTTACGTGGCCTATGGCCGAATGGATTTTCAGAGGCAAACCATCCGTGCTCGGTTTTTGCTCCGGCGCTGTTGCAGGATTGGTAGTAATTACCCCCGCCTGCGGGTTTGTAGATATATCTGGGGCAGTAATCATCGGGTTATTTGCCGGATTTATCCCGTTTTTCGCAGTATGGAAATTAAAAGCATGGCTGGGATATGACGACGCACTGGATACATTCGGTGTACATGCCGTCGGCGGAACAATCGGCGCATTGCTAACCGGATTTTTGGCAACTTCCAAGGTCAATCCGAATCTGACGCATGCAAATGTTTCTGCTGATCAAAACGGCCTTGCAGCGCTTATAGCCAACGGAGGGCTTGTCGGAGAACAGTTAAAAGCAATCGCCATTACACTGCTTCTCTCCGTAACGGCTACCTTAATAATTGCATACATTGTAAAAGCAATAATAGGACTCCGCCCGAGCGGCGAAGTGGAAGTTGCCGGCCTCGATCTTTCAGAACACGGTGAAGAGGGTTATCATACGGCATAATTTTTTTAAGGAAGTGATAAAACTTTCCCTTCCTTTCATTTATTAACAAAATATAGGGCTTAACTAAACGGAAGTTCAAGAATCTCCATAATTTCTTATTTTTTGAACAAGAAATCGGAGAATTCTTATGAAAAAATTAACAAAATATTTTATTCAGGGGCTAATTGTAACTCTTCCTGCCGGGGCTACAATCTACTTAATATATTGGGTACTAATTACTTTTGATCGAATTTTCAGCTTTCATATACCAGGCCTCGGTTTCTTAGTAATCCTTCTTATTATTTTGGCCGTGGGATTTATAGCTTCCAACATTTTAACAAAAAAAATAACAGTTTTCATTTATAATCTTTTCAACAGGCTGCCTTTAATAAGCATAATTTATAACTCGGTAAAAGACCTAATAGAAGCATTTGTAGGAGATAAAAAAAAATTCAACAAGCCCGTCCTCGTCAAAGCCTCTGCCGAAAGCAGCATCGAGATTTTGGGATTCATTACCGAGGAAAATCTTGATCTACTTGGAGAAAAAAATAAAGTTGCCGTGTACATTCCGCAGGCATATAACTTTGCGGGAAACCTGATAGTTGTTCCTTCGGCAGACGTAAAATTAATAAACGCCGGCGCGAAGGAGATTATGACGTTTATATTGTCGGGAGGACTGAGTAAGTAAGACAGTAGGGAGTAGAGAGTATAGAGTAGGGAGAAGAAAGGAGGAAAATAGGGAGTAATGAAAGGAGCAGTGAGCAGGGATTGTAATTCAATGACAGAATTTATCGGGGTTATCAATCATTGAACAAAGCATGCGGGCAACTTCATCATATTTCTGTAACAAATAATCGTGACTTTCTTTATTTATATAATTTAAATCTAAAGAGAAATCAAGAGTGACTTCGGTTTCAGATTCTTCGGCCAATGAATCGGTTAATTTATTTACAAACGCTTTGGGATACTTTCTTCTTCTCCATGCTTCAGCAATATTCGAAGGAACTGATCTGGAAGATCTTCTAATTTGGTCGGTTAAGTTATATAATTCTTCTTTTGGAAAATTTTTGGTGAGATCAAAAATTTCCAGTGCAAGCCTGTAAGAAACTTGATAAACTTTTAAATCTCTAAATCCTCTATATTCCATTTTAAATTCCCCTTATTAAAATTAAAAAATGATAATATTATTCTCTAATTTTACTCCCTACCCCTTACTCCCTACTCCCTACTTTCCTCTAGTATCTGTCCAGCTTAAACTTTTCTCCAAGGTAAAGCTTCCTTACCTCGGTATCTTCGGCAAGCTCTTTTGCCTTGCCGTGTTTGAAGATTACGCCATTAATCAGAATATAAGCTTTATCCACTATGCTTAAAGTTTCATGGACATTATGATCGGTAATTAAAACCCCGATCCCTCTATTCTTGAGGTTTGCGACAATATTCATAATATCCTCAACTGCGATCGGATCCACTCCGGCAAAAGGTTCGTCGAGCAGAATAAAGCTCGGATCGGTAGCGAGGGCCCTGGCAATTTCCGTTCTCCTCCTTTCACCGCCGCTGAGCTGGTAGCCCATGCTTTTCTTTACGTTGGTTATTCCGAGATCGGCCAGAAGGCTTTCGCATTTCTCCTTTCTCTCAGCCGGATTCAGCTTTGTCATTTCAAGAACCGCGAGCAGATTATTTTCCACCGATAATCTTCTGAATATTGAAGCTTCCTGCGGAAGATATCCGATACCCATTCTGGCCCGTTTATACATCGGGATTTTTGTTATTTCCGTATCGTCTAAAAAGACTTTTCCCTTGTCAGGCTTCACCATACCCATAATCATATAAAACGTTGTTGTTTTCCCGGCACCGTTAGGACCAAGGAGTCCTACAATTTCACCTTTGGAAACCTGGATCGACGCTTTATTTACTACAGTCCGCTTCTTATAAATCTTAATTAAATCTTCCGACTTTAAAGTTGTATTAGACATAATATTTAAATTTAATTGAACTTAATGCTAATAACCGATCTTTGATGAAAGCAAATCACTCTTTTTCGGCCTGTTTTTATGTATAACGAACTGCGGAAGAGTATATGAAAGTTCGTTTCCTTCAACCATGTTTTCCGGGTAGTATTCGCTTGAAGGAGATCCGTAGAGCCTTACCTGATTTACTTTTCCATCCGATATATTTATAACGGCGCTTTGTGAAGATGATTTGGTCAATCCATTCGGGGTCCCTTCTTCGTAAAGATAATAGATGCTTAAAACACCTTCAAATATTTCCATTTTTTCTATCCCGCCGCTATTAAAATGAAGCAATATCCTCTCGCCTGAGATTTGATTAAACCGGCTTGAATAAATACTGTCCTGTGATAGAATGAATGCATTCTTAACAATATCAATAAGCTTTATTTGATTTTCGCGAAGGTAGATAGTAATTGAATCGCCCGTTACTTGAGAATTACCATACCATAAAACAGGCTGGGGAGACTCCGGTTTGACTTTTTGGGTTATAATTTTCTCTTCATCCCTATAGTAAACCGAAAAATCATTTCTCGATGCAAAATTCGTTCGTACGATCCTCACAGAATCTTTGGCTTCAAAAACGTTTAATGTATCCCTGTATGCTTCCATTACCAAAGATCTTATCATTAAGGTATCTATCTGCAGCCTCTTGGTGGGATATACTCTTAATCCCTTTGCAGTATCGGCAGCAGAAGTATCTTTAATTTCCACATAAGATGAATCAATCTGTATCAGGAGGGGATTCTTATCTATAATCGTATAAGATTTCTCAGCATAATCCTCAAGATGATCTCCGTAAATAACAACATTATTGGATCTGCTTTTTATTTTAACCTTTATGTCCGCAAGCGTAACCCGGTTACTTCTATAATGCTGAATTTTTTGAGCCTCAATAATATTATCCGGGTCGACTATCTTTACATTTCCAACAGCAACGGAACGGTTTTCACTTTTATAATAAGTCAACTCACTGGAGGTCATAGTTGTAACTGTATCATAAAGCTTTACATTATCGCGGAAGTATGCCCTATCCTCATCAAAATAGTATTCGCCTTTATTTGCAGTAAGAATAACTTTTTTGTCGTCAAGCCTGAGAGGTGTTTTTGATTCGGAGCGCTTTTCATTGCCGTAATAAAATGCTTCATCGGTGGTAATTGTTAAGGTATCCTGAACTATAACCACATTGCCCGTCAGTACTGCATCGTTTCTCGAAATATACTGAACTGCTTTATTGCAGGTAATCACCACATTGCCTTGTGTAAGCTTTACTCTACCGTAGACTTCTCTTATCATTTCACCTGAAACCGATTTGCCCACCATGGTGTCGCCGACAACTACAATATAATTATCATTCTGCTGGGCGGCCGCGTTGGCAGCCGAAAGAATCAGAATAGCTATATAAATTTGAAATTTCATCTTTCAAGAAAAATTTTATCTGAAAAACTTTGGGAAAATCAAATGCTGTCTCTCCTGGTAACATAAGTAATATTATAGATAACATAATTTCTAAGGTGCTCATCCGATTCAAACCCGTAACCTTCAATTTTCTCTTTAGGAGTTAATATTGTAACAAATTTGTCTGAGATAATTTTCTGATCCGAATTCCGCCACATCAGCTCTTCGGTCTTCAGGGTAACACCGCTGTCATTAACCGCAACGACATCATCATTGGCCCAAAGATTTTTAGTGGCGTCATCAACTTTACCCCGTTTAGCTGTCAAAGTAGTAGTCTTCTTTTCCATATCATTATAAAAATCAACTTTAATATTATCATCAAGGAGTGTTTCCCGTGCATTCTCAAACATTCTTAAATGACCGGCATCTAGAACTGCTTTAGTCTTACCGGAATCGCTGAAAAAAATTTCGGCATCCCAGCTTTCCTGTGCGGGGAGCTCCTGCACGTTTAATGAAGGATTGATTGAAGGCTTAATTTTTTCATCCGAGCAGGAGACCAGGATTATCAGGATTAACAGGATTAACAGGATTAGGAGAGGTTTCATCTTGGACGCAGCCCGAGATTAATAAGATCATGGAGATGGACAATCCCGGCCGGTTTATTTTCATCGTTTATAACAATGAGGGTTGTAATTTTATAGTTTTCCATCTGCTGAAGGGCTAATGATGCGAGTGCATTAGGTTTTATTACTTTTGGAGTTTTCGTCATTACGTCTTTAGCTTTCAGGTTTTTAATATCAAGAGTTTTTTCGAGAAGGCGCCGGAGATCCCCGTCAGTTATTATACCTTTAAGAATCTTCAACTTGTTTACCACGCATGTAGTTCCTAATCTTTTTGAAGTCATTTCCAATATAACATCCTTTAAAGATGCTTCCTCATCCACCACCGGGATTTTTTCGCCTTTAATCATTATTTCTTTTAATTCAAGAGAGAGACGTTTGCCTAGGCTTCCGCCCGGATGAAGGTTTGCAAAATCCTCAACGGAGAAATTTTTCTTCTGTAAAAGCACTACCGAAAGCGCATCTCCCATTGCCAATGTAGCTGTGGTGGATGCGGTCGGGGCTAGATCGTGAGGGCAGGCTTCTTCTTTTACACTTATATCAAGAACGACATCGCACTCGGACGACAGCTTGCCATTGCCTCCCGTCATAGCTATCAATTTTACTTTTAATCTTTTAAGCCATGGGAGCAGGTTTGCCAGCTCCTGGGTTTCACCGCTCTTTGAAATAAATATTACAACATCATCTTTCCTCACCATCCCGAGATCGCCATGAAGGGCATCGGTGGGATGAAGATAAATGGCAGGAGCCCCGGTTGAATTGAAAGTAGCTACGATTTTCCTTGCAACCAGCCCCGATTTTCCCATGCCTGTAACTACAATCCTGCCCTGGCATTCATTCAACAGCTCCACCGCTTTTACAAAGTTCTCATCTATGCTTCTGCTGAGGTCTGCAACCGCTTCGGCTTCAATTTTTATTACTTCACGCCCTTTGGCGATAATCTCTTCTGAACTCAATTTTTGCCTCTTTTGTGAAACCTAAAAAAAATATTTCTGAATTGTTTTATCTCGGCCGGATATTCAGAATTTAAACTCCTTTTCATTTTCTCCCTTTCTGCAGGGAGATTTAATGTAAACCTTTTAAAATAATTGTTGTAAAGGATAAAAGCAGAAATTAAATCATCATTGGAATAAAGATCCGGTTCCTTAAAGAATAAGCTTTGATTCCCTGCAATTTTTATATCACGGATATCTTTGACTATCATTAAATAATTATAAAAATTAGTTACCGGGATTAAGTGATTTACACCTGATTCATATTCATGAAGCCAGATTTTTTTGTGTAAAGGAGCGATAGCCAGAAGATACCTGCTAGGGAATAAGTTTATTTCCCTGATTTTTGAATTATCTTTTGGGGCTTTTTCTCCCGGGATCCAATCGGAATAGCTCCATGAAGAAACCTTTACCAATTCTTCCGGCAGCAAATCTGTGCCTTTGAAATTAAAATCGGAACCGGGAGAAATGCTGGTTTCTATCTGTTTAAATCTTTCTTCATGAATTGTTATATCAATTTCCCCTTCAGGGCAGGCAAAAGTTCCAACTGCAAACACAGGAGCGGAGGGTGAATCTACATCCGGCTTATGCTCTCTGTTACCTAAAATCAAATTGCCGGATCCGAACCTGCCGAACCCGGTAACAGCAAGGCTGCACATTTTTTCCTTATAAATTTTGTAACCGGGTTTATTTTCCGGTAAAATAGAATCCAGAAGCATCCTTTCCTGAATAGTCAAATCTCTTGGAAAATTTTCATCAATATAATTTCCATTCTGCATGACTTGCACATCCTTTGCTCTCTATTACTCATCCTAATATTTTTTAATTAATTTATCGATTGCCTTCACTTCGATGAGCAGGCTTTCCAATTCATTCAGAGGAAGCTGGCTGGCTGCATCGCTCAAAGCGTTCTTAGGGTCCGGGTGAACCTCGAGGAATAATGCATCTATCCCGACTGCCGCAGCAGCTTTAGCCAGAGGCTTAATAAATTTAGGTTCTCCTGCGCTTTCATTCCCTTTGCCCGGAAGCTGAACAGAATGAGTGGCATCCATTACTACCGGGTATCCCAGTTCACGCATTATTATTAAAGAACGCAAGTCTACAACTAAATTATGATAACCGAATGTAGTTCCCCTTTCAGTCAGAAGAATATTTTGATTTCCTGTAGATGCGACTTTTTCGGCAGCAAACTTCATATCCTCGGGAGCAAGGAATTGTCCTTTTTTTATATTGATAACCTTTCCTGTTTTCCCGGCTGCAATCAGGAGGTCTGTCTGCCTGCATAAAAAAGCGGGTATCTGCAGTACATCCGCAGCATAAGACGCCGTCTCCGCTTCTTTAATTGAATGAATATCAGTTAAAACGGGAACTTGAAGAGAATCTCTTACACTTGAAAGAATCTTTAAAGCTTCCGCATCCCCGATTCCCGTAAAAGAGTGAGGACTAGTTCTGTTGGCTTTTTTGTAGCTTGATTTGAAAATAAAGGGGATGTTCAACCTGCCGGAAATTTTTTTTATTTCCCCGGCAGTATCAAAGATCATTCTATCATTTTCAACAACGCAGGGGCCGGCAATAAGTACAAAAGGATTACCGGAGCCGATTGTCAGCCCGCTTCCGGAAAAGACGGATATTTTTATCATCAGGCAAGCCGGTTTATTTGACTCACCAAATATAAAGAAAACAATAAACTTATTGTATTTCGGATCCGGTCACTTACCGGAAAATCATTGTTCGTATCTTTTAACTATATTTTTTTTGCGAAGCTTTGCCTTATCCGGATCTCTGCCTGCTCTTCTCAAAGCTCTTCTTTGCCGCTGTAAATCCCAGTACTGGGTTAACTCTTCATCGATTTTATGGAGGCGGTCTTTTTCTTCATCCGTTATTTCGGTTTTAGAATACAGATCCTGCTCTTCATCGGATAAACTTTTTATATAATTAAGAATTTCCTGCAATCTACAATATTGCACAAAGAAAAAATGTCAAGGGAAGAAGCAATTACTTCGGAAACCTTCTAGCCCGCGACGCTGCATACCACCAGGGAACCGTATGGGCCTGGCTCATTGGGCACTTTATCGATGCCTGGCTGAAATTGCATCCGGATGACTTAAGTAATGCCGAAAAATTCCTCGAAGGTTTTGATCCTCACTTAAGCGATGCCGGGATCGGCTCAATCAGTGAAATATTTGATGCCGAGCCGCCGTATACACCCCGCGGCTGCATTGCACAGGCATGGAGTGTTGCGGAAGTACTCAGAGCTAGATTAAAAATCAATTTTTTAAAGGAGCATTCCGAATCTAAATTAAAGAACCAGCTAAAAGTCTAGCTGATTTTTATTTCCGGTTTATTTTTGCCATAAGTTTTATAACTCACACCTGGCACTTTCCGCAAAGGATTTTCTTGCCAATTTTGAAAATTAAGTTTAGCTTGTTAGTGATTTTTAATACGGATTTGATATCGGGAATATTCTCTAAACTCTACGCATAGCTTTTTCTAATCTTTACTGACCTAAATGGATACGATTAATACCTGGGTAAATCTAATAAGATAAAATGAATTCTTTTTAATCGTTCGTTTCCACAGAATTTCCGCATACAGAAAAAAATGGTTTCTAAAAACATTCAGGAGTTTTTATGGAAAAATTAATTTTGAGCTTGATTATCTGCTTATTTTTTCAAATCAAAATTGAAGCACAAATTGATAAGCCCAATCCGCATTTGTCGGGAGGATTAAACCTGGGATACAACGGAGGATTTGGGGTCCAGGGCAATCTTTCAATCTCCGATTTTGCACTTGATTTCCCTCTTTCAATCAGGATAGGATTAGGATATACGATAGTCGATCCCGGAAATCCCGTAAAAGCAAGGGAAATCTTCATTAATGATGCAACGAATGGTGTCCCCGAGGAAAGCGGCAGGTTCTGGGACTTAAGAATGGATTTCCTATACCCGGTTAAAATTTTTAATCTGAAAAGAGCATACCTGTACGGAGGCCCGCGCTACTCGCTTTTTTCAGGCGATTTCAATTTTGTAGACGGAAATGAATTCTTTACAATCTCTTCGAATCAATGGGGAATCGGGTTGGGAAGCGAAGCTAGCTTTTTATTGTCTGAAAGGTTTGACTTTGTTGTTACTGCAGGGTTTGATTATTATTTTCTTGGAACTATTGAAGGGCATGATACAGCTTACCAGCCCGACGGCGAAATCATCAGCGGCAGGGAAGACTTTACATATAAAGATGCAGACAATGCGATCAATCAGCCGAAGTTTATTGGAAAAGCAATGATGGGATTTAATTATCATTTCTAGAAAAATTTTAAAAGGTAAGCTCACGTATGGCCTGGATAATTTTGATAATTGCAGGATTTTTTGAAGTAGGTTTTACAACCTGCTTAAATAAAGCCAAGGAAACTTCGGGCGCAGAATCTTCATTCTGGTTTGCCGGTTTTTTTCTTGCACTTTCAATGAGCATGTTTTTACTTTATAAAGCAACTCAGACCCTTCCCATGGGTACTTCTTATGCCGTATGGACCGGGATCGGTGCGGTGGGTACAGTACTAGTTGGAATTATCTTCTTCAGGGAGCCGGCGGATTTCTGGCGGCTCTTCTTTATTTTTCTCTTAATAGGTTCTGTTATTGGCCTTAAATTTGTTGCCAAGGCTGACTAATGAACTATTTTAGAGAAAGAAATGAAAAATTTAAAACGGCAATTCAGCCTGGCTTTAACCGCCCTTATCTTATTTAATCCTGCCTCTGTATTTCCGCAGGGAGAACAGGATCTAAAAACAGAAATTAAAAAAATTTCACTATTCAAGAACGGTATAGGGTTTATTGTTTCGGAAGCAGTTCTTCCTCAAAACAGTAAAACCATTAAATTAGGACAGCTTCCCGTCCCTTCCTTAGGCACATTCTGGGTCGGATACCCGGAAGACGTTAAAGTGAGAAATCTTGTAAGCTATATTGAAGAAGTTGAGAAGAAAATCCCCGTGCAGAGCCTTCAGCAGCTTCTCCTTTTAAACCGTGGGAAAAAAGTATTATTGCATACTGCCGATAAGGATATTGAAGGGACAATCCTGGAAGACAAAATAAGGGAATACGAACAACCTGTCTCCAGTCCGTATTTAATGAGCCCCCGCATTAACCAGGATCCGTATGGAAGATATAACCCGCAGGTATTTCCAAATGATCTTTTAAGAATTAAAACTGAAAAGGGAATTTCGGTTATTAATGCAAGCTCAGTGATTAGAGCTGAATTCAGTGAAGATAATATTGTAGATTTTTCCAGCACTAGGGAAAAATATCCAAGTATAAGAATGGAGCTTGAAAAATCTTCGGGCGGCGGGGAAATTACAGTCAGTTGCTTATCCCATGGAATAACCTGGACTCCCGGTTATCTAATCGATTTATCGGATCCAAAAACCGCAAAGTTCAGCGCACATGCCGAAATAGTAAATGAGCTTGCCGATTTAAATAATGTGCAGGTTGAGCTTGTTACAGGTTTTCCAAATATAAAATTTGCCGATATAATCAGTCCCATTGCAAAAAGCCAGACCCTCCAGGAATTCATTGCATCTTTGACCAACAACGTAAGCCAGCAGAGACAAAATCAATATATTGTCACCCAGCAGATGGATCTTTATAATGCAGCCGGAGAGCTTGACATGAACGGCAGATCCCTTATACCCGGCTATTCGACGGCAACAGAAGGTAAAACAGCTGAAGATTTCTTCTTTTATCCTATAAATAATTTAACTTTAAAAAATAATGAAACGGCATGGATTCCTTTATTTACTGCCGATATGCCGTATGAACATATCTATACCTGGAATATAAAAGATTTTGTTGATAAAGAAGAACATTACTATACGCAGCAAGATGCTCAGCAGGAAAATAAAGCGGAAGAAGTCTGGCATTCATGCCGGATTACAAATACTTTAAACATGCCGCTCACTACCGCACCGGCTGAATTTATTACTAACGGACAGTTCACCGGGCAGGACGTTTGCTATTATACTCCTTCAAAAGAAAAGACCACAATAAGAATAAATAAAGCTTTGAATGTTTTAGCCGGGCAGAGCGAAATTGAAATTGACCGCAAGCGTGATGCATATATTTTCCAGGGTTACCATTATGATCTTGTGAAAGTCAAGGGAGAATTAAAAATCCGGAATAATATTGACAAAGAGATTAAGCTTGAAATTACAAAAGAGCTGACCGGTGAAGTTTTGGAAAGCAGCCCAAAGTCCAACGATGTTAAAACAGCAAAAGGATTAAAGCAGGTAAATGAAAAGCATATTCTTACATGGGAGATTAATATGCCGGCAGGAAAGGATAATATTGTAATGTATCAGTACCAGGTTTATATCAGGCAGTAGGAAAGTAGAGCAGAGTAAGAGAAAGAGAATGAGAAAGAGAAAGATCGCATTTCTTTCTCTTTCTCTTACTCTTCCTCTTACTCTTAATTGAACCTGTACCCTCTCAGGAACTCTTCAGCGTTCAATCTCCTTTTCCCTTCAAGCTGGAGATCAAGAATTTCAAGCCGATTTTCTCCGCATTCCACAAAAAAATTTGTTTTTGAAATGATAAATTTCCCCGGGGAGGTGCTGCTTTTCTTTTCAACCCTTGTTTTAAATATTTTTATCTTTTTATCATCATAAAAAAAATAAGCCGCCGGGACCGGCGATAACCCGCGTATAAGATTATGAATCTCTTCAGCAGGTTTTCCCCAATCTATTTTTCCCGTCTCCGGTGTTATCTTAGGTGCAGGAGTCGCTTTGGAATTATCCTGATGAATTAATCTGAAACTGCCGGATTCAATTAGATCCACAGTTTCTAAAACGGCTTCTGCACCGAGTTCACTTAATTTATCATGCAAAGTCCCGAAATCGTCTTCATCTTCAATTTCTATTTTCTTCTGAAGATAGAGGCCGCCGGTATCGACTTTTTCTTCCAGGGAAAAGGTTGTTACGCCGGTTTCTTTATCCCCATTAATTAATGCCCATTGAATGGGTGCGGCGCCGCGGTATTTGGGAAGCAAAGAGGCATGGAGATTAAATGACCCTTGCTGCGGAAGTGTAAAAACTTCTTTCGGCAATATTCTAAAAGCAACAACTACAAAAAGATCTGCGTGAAATGCCTTTAATTGATTTATAAAACTCAAATCTTTTAAACTTTCCGGCTGTAATACAGGTATTTTATTCTGAAGCGCTGCATGTTTCACAGGTGTATATGAAACCTTCTGTCCTCTTCCCCTTTCCTTATCGGCGCCTGTAACCACAGCAAGTACCTGGTGCCTGCTCCCGATTAATGTTACTAATGAAGGAACCGCAAAATCGGGAGTCCCCAAAAAAATTAATTTCATTTCAGCTGGTAGTCTTTATTTTCGGTGATCGGATAATCTACTTCAATCTCCCGTTCTTTAATTTTCTTTAAAATGTCCTGCACCTTCTTTTTTTCCTCTTCATTTAGATAATCTATAATCAATGTACCCTGCAGATGATCATATTCATGCTGAATGGCCCTAGCCAATATCTCATATGCTTCGATTGTATGCTCGTTTAGATCATAATCCTGGTAAGTGATTTTAACCGACTTAGGCCTTTCAATCCTTCCCCTCACATCCGGAATACTGAGGCATCCCTCTTCAATAACAGTTTTATCTTCCGAGCGTTCGACAATTTTCGGATTAATAAAAACCATAGGCTTTTCATCCTCATGCCCCTCAACTCCCGATATATCTATAACAAAAATTGATTTATTCGAGCCTACCTGGTTTGCTGCCAAACCCACACCGTTTGCATTGTGCATAGTATCGAACATATCTTTAATAAGCTTAATATCTTCGTTGGTAATTTCTTTAACCTGGCCGGTTTTTTTTCTTAAAATTTTATCACCGTACATGGTTATAGGCAAATAGGTCATTTTATCTCCGAATTTTCAATCACTAGGTTTAGTATTTTTACAAAGATAGCTAAAAGGAAAAGAAGAAAAAATTCATTAAATCAGAAGTTTTCCGGACTGCATAAGCAATTTATCATCAAGGAAAACCGTAGGTTTCTTGATCACAGCGTCAAGATGGATAGGAACATCTACATTTCCTCCCATAGAAAGATTATTCCCGAGTGCGATATGAATAGTACCCATAACTTTTTCATCTTCCAGGAGAACGCCGCTGAGCTTTGCAGTATCGTTTGTACCGATTCCGAATTCGGCGATGTTCCGGGCCTCTTTTCCTGCCTTGTCCAGGATCTTATTTAATTTTTTAGCAAGAAGTCCGCCGGTAATTTTAAATGCATATCCATTCTGTACTTCAATTTTTATGTTGGATTTTTTTACAAGGCCTAACCCGGCCATTGAACCGTCGACAATAAAGACTCCGTTTGCTGTGCCTTCAAGAGGTGCGAGGAAAGCCTCCCCGGTCGGAAGATTTCCCCATTCGCTTTTATTGCGGAATAATCCCTTGCTGGCAAAAGCGGATCTGCCTGTGATTTCAAAAGATATGTCCGTACCCGACTGGGTTGTAACATGAACAAAATGAGTCTGCTCCAATATCTCTTTTAATCGTAAGGTTAATTTGGCAATTTTGTTGTAATCGGCATTCATTCCGCGTATCATAACTTCTTTAGTAATGCCCGGGAAGGTTGCAACCCTTGATCCGGCGGCAGA
Organism: Ignavibacteriaceae bacterium; assembly: GCA_035542335.1. Classification (GTDB taxonomy): domain Bacteria; phylum Bacteroidota; class Ignavibacteria; order Ignavibacteriales; family Ignavibacteriaceae; genus DATKLQ01. The sequence goes on from DATKLQ010000412.1 coordinate 14,756, forward strand.
AGCTTCCCTTCTCGCCTTTGTATGAGTAAGAGATTTTGTAGTGGGACAAAAAACCACATCAAATTTTTTCATTAACCCGGCCACCTCATCCGGAGGTTCTTCACCGTTCGACTTACCGGATTTCATTTCAACAAATAAGCCTGCCAATCCCAGCCTCAGAGCGTTTTCATAAATTGAATATCCAATTCCCCTGGATTCTTTGTCGGTAATTTATTAAAACCTTTTCATCTTTTTTTGTCCCCATACATACTTTAATTGCAGTTTGAGAAGCCTTATCCAGCCTTGTTAATTTCATTTACGTTTAAAAATTGAGTTACTAAATTGAGTTACTAAGTTAATAGGTTACTAAGTTATTAAAAGGAATTAAATCCGGCTGCAGGGATTAGGGAATAGTAAACTCATTTGGATTGATTAAAGATTTTTTATAAAGGGAATCCGATATTCAA
>DATKLQ010000413.1:0-7447 GCA_035542335.1 Ignavibacteriaceae bacterium
TGCGAAGCCCATCCACAAGCAGCATAACTTTCGAACTGGGCACGGGCATTTTCATAATGGGAAAGCTGTGCTTTTCGTACAAAGTCCTCAAGGTTGGAAGATGGTCCGTAACGTTTTTCCAAAGCAAGCTGAACACTGCCCAAGGAACAATTGGTTGGCCAAGCCCCTGCATGCATATACCAGGTATCATTGATCGGCCATAGTTTGTCTTCCGGAATGAATTTCCGAATGCTTTCCAAAGTGGGAATTTGCTCGTTATCGCCTTGTTCAACGGTTGAGCCGCAGGCGCCGGGATATTTTCCTCCAAACCAATAACTGGGCGGTCGCCAGCAATATGGTCCTTCCATACGGATACCATCCCACAAACGGTTCCCGCTTGTATCTTTAGCAAAAGCAGAAACTGTACTCACTACAGCATTTTTCCAGTGTAGTTCTGATATAATATTATTGTATTCTTTGTTGATTTTTTCAGGCGGTATTCCATCACTTGCGTTTGACCATACAAATACGGAGGCATGGTGCCGAAGCATTTGAATTTGCGAGCGGATGCTCTGCAAGGCTACACATTGGCATTCCTCATCCCACTGATCCCATTTCTCCCACTGATTGCAGCACATCCATCCGAACATAAGCGGAATGCCTAGTTCATCAGCCAAATCAATAATATGTTCACTTGAAATCTTTGATTCCCAACGAATAAAATTAATGCCGAGGTCTTTCACGTAGCGCAAGATGTCCTCTTCTTTTTCCGGATCGTACCGAAAGAGAAGGTCCGGCGCATAATTGCCGCCGCGTACAAGAAAATCACGGCCGTTAACCTTCAGATAAAAATTGCCGCCCTCTATTTGAGGATACTTTTCATTATTATCGCGATGCTGCGTAATACTTCTGATCCCGAAGCGAATATGTGTACTATCTGAAAGAACATTATCCTGAACAAATTCAAAATTAAGGTTATAAAGAGCCGGGGTACCCATAGTATAAGGCCACCATAGATCCGGATTTTTTACAACCAATTCCGGATATTCATTAGGGTCGAAAACAATTTCCCTTTCCTCATTTGAAGAGAGTTTAATTGATTGTTCTATATGTATTGATCTTTTCCCTTTCCTTGAAATTGTTCCCTTCAATATTCCGTTTACCGGTTGGGTCGAATGATTGTGCAGGTTAGAAAAGATTGTGAGCCGGGCAATAGAATCAGAAAGCGACAATTCTGAATTAACCAGCGGGTGATTGATTGAAACGCCGCCGGTTACCTTTAAATAAACCGGTTTCCAAATGCCCGCATTCCTGTCCGGAACAAAAGAAGTAATAGAACCATAAGTTGTATCATCGGGTGAAGCATTATATCCGAGGTATTTCCAATTTATCCAGTCGAACCAACTGTCAGCCAGCTCCACACCATTCACATTCTGTATTTTCTGTTCTGGAGTTACCTTTACTGCCAGCACGTTCAGAGAATCTTTTTTGATCCACGGAGTAACATTAAAAACATATGAGACATACATACCAACCATTTGTTTGTTGCCGGCAATCTTTTTTCCATTAAGCCAAATCTCGGCTCTATAATTTATTCCGGGAAATTCGATTGTATAATAATCTCCGGTTGGTGTGTTGAAGGTTGTACGGTACCACCAATCCTGCTTATATAAATCCTGCGGGACTTTCTCTCGTAAATTTTTGCCTACATACAAGTCGGGAAAAACTCCATCCTCACGAAGTATTTCAAGAACTGTTGCAGGCATCCGATTAATTGGATACCAATTATCATCCTTAAAGGAAGAAACAGAAATAGCTGCACCGTCTGCCTGCACCTTGTCCGATGAGATAAGTTTCCAGTTCCTTTTTATTTCAATATGGTCCGGCCTGCCTGAAGACGCTAAAAGAAAAACAGGATTCAATCCTACAAGAATAAAGACTATTGAAATAATCAAGAATTTATAAATTTTTCTTTTCATTTCAGCTGGTTATTTTTATCCTTAAATTTTATTTCTTAACCTGAAATAATCAAATTCAACAAAACTACCGGCTGTATTGAAGAATAGGAACAACCCGGCTTTGAAATTTTATTATTGATTCCTGCGGTTCTTATTTTATTTTACCAGCTTGAAATTCATATTCTTCATCTAAGCGAAACTATGTTGTACGGTTTTTTTATTGTATATAGTTAATCTTATTTCTTCCTCCATGTAATTGTCTATGTTCTCCATTCCAGATGAAAACTCCATCCAGCTGAATTGGCAGGGTAATTTCACCGCTCAGATGATTTTCATTATCTTTTTGTAATTTCACTTGAATAGAGCCAAGCTTATGAGGCATTGCGGCATCAATAGTTTTCAAATTCCCAAGATTAGGCTCTATACTTACGGATTTAAAACCCGGTGAGCCTGGTTTAATGCCACTTATTAAAGATAAGAAGTAATAAACCGGAGAAGCGCTCCATGCATGACAATCTGAACGTGTAGGGTCGGGGGTTTCGGCAAAAGTGGTCAGTCCTGCCTCTAACATTTCTTCCCAGGGAGTTAATGCTTCTATAAATTGATCAGCCTGCAAGGCTTTCTCAAGCGCTTCGAACAAATAAAATTTGAAATATAATGTGGCTTGCGCTAAGTCCTTGTCCTTGAGAAGTATATCAATGATCTTACCTTTATCTTCTGCCTCAGGAAATGTATTTGTTAAAACTGCAAGAATGTTTGCATGTTGACTAAAAGAATTTTTTTCAGGGGAATCGGCAATCAATCCTTTAACCGGATCGAAACACTTTTTGAAAACAGCAACTTTAATTTTATCCGCCAAATTTCTATACTCAACGGCAATGTCATACATTTTATATGATTCGAAAACATCAGATGCTTTTTCCAAAGTATAAACAAACTGCAAACTGAGTATAGATGAATTGCCGTTATGAGCGGCAGGCGGGTTACCATTTTCCCATCCTTTTGAATTAACCCAATCTACAAAATCCCACCATTCAACCGGACCTAACATACCGCTCGAATCAATACGTCTTTTAAACCAATTAAGTGTTTCCTGCATACCCGGAATCATTGATTCAACAAAAACCGGATCGTCATTCATCATCCAATAATCATAAACCATTGTAACCCAAACCAAAGAAAAGGTCGGGATAATCTGGCATTGATTGCTTGGAAACCGGCTTTGTGTTATTCCAATGGGTAATTGCGAAGCATGTAAAGCAGATATTGCATTTTTGGTTAACCTGGAATCTCCGGAAACATAGGTTGAAACAAGAGCCTGGATCCTTGTATCGCCAATATATTGAAGCTGCTCGTAATACGGGCAGTCAAAAAAAGTTTCACCCGCACATAAGCGTTGTGTCCGCCAGCCTGCATCCCAGATCTCCTTTAGCTGAGGGTTATCGCAATTAAATGAGGCTTTTTCTTGGAAAGGATATGCTGAAAAAATGCTGTAGAAATCGTTTAAGATAAGCGGTTCATCTTTTGTTTCAATTTCCATTTCAATATATCTGAATGCACGCCACCATAGTGTTTGGAATATACGATCATTACCTCCGTCACAAACTATAACATCCGAGATACCTGTTATTTGTTTCTTTTCAATATCATTCCGGTTACCCTTATTTCCGATACTATCGAATAAGCTTTCTGCATAGGTAAGTTTTATTATGCTGTTTCTGCCTTCCGAAAAATTCAGCAGCGGATATGCTGTTGTTAATACATTTTGGTCAATGAGCAATTTTACTTTCGAATTTGCCGGAACAGTAACCGGTGTTTTACCTTTCAGGAATCCTTCCGGAATCTTGAGAATATCAGAACGGCGTATTTTAAAAAACCGCTGGATTTTTTCTTCCATAAAAGGTATTTCTCTTTGTGAAAGCAAATGTAATGAAGGGCCTCCCCATTCACCCATGCAGCCAACAGGTTTTGCTGTTTCAACTTCCTGTGCATGCTTCCACGCTGAAGAATTAAAATCATTATCCATCCAGTTCCAGGGATGTCTTTCGCAAATAAATTCTTCTCCGGCTCCGGCAGCATAATACTGGTTAATACTGACAGGAAGAGGTTTATATGCAGTATCATTAAGGACAACCCAGCTGGTATCTGAATTAATATTATTTTCATCTTTTGAATTCCCCTGAATTAAAAACCCTGTTTGACCTGAGATCTGGGCTAAAGGACGATGTTCTGCAAAATTCCATACAATAGAAGAAATAATATTTCTGCCAGGATGAAGATAAGAGGAAATATCAATACTCTCGAAATTCCATTTGAATAAATAACTTCTTGCAGGACCATTGGTTACATAAATACCATTTATGTATAATTTATAGCGATTATCTGCCGATATATGAATGACAAATTTTTCAGGTTTTGTCTTAATTGAAATTTCTTTCCTGAATAAATATACCCCAAAATTTGAATTTGAATTTTCGGGAAATGAAATCCATTTTGCAGTCCACGGTTTGAACAGCAGTTCGGGATTTATTTCAGAAGATTGTTGTGCAGGAAGTTTTGTGAAATCTGAAAAGAGAATTATGAGGATAAGGGTAATTATTGCTTCTTTCATATCAATATTATTCTGATTTATTCTTATGAGTTTTAAAATAAATTACCCTATCATCATTTTTGCAAAAGAAGTTTCTTAGTGTCATGATACTCATTAGCTTCGAGTGTGTAAAAATATACTCCGCTTGAAAGATTTTTTGCATCAAATTGTATTGAATAGTATCCTGCATCCTGATGTTCATCTACCAGAGTTTTTATTTCCCTTCCGAGTGTATCATATACGCGTAAGGCAACATCAGCACTTGTGGGCACCTGATAATCAATAGTTGTGGTTGGATTGAAGGGATTCGGATAATTCTGTCCGAGTTGGAATTCTTTTGGAATTTCCAAATTTGTTTTTTGTTGAACATTAGTAGATATTACTCCGGCACCTTCCATAATAGCATTAAGAATCCCGCGATCTTGTATAGTCCCCTGACTGCGATCAATTAAACCTCCCGGTGTATCCCATAAGAAAGGTATTATTCCCTTACCGGTTGCTGACTTAACAATATATTTGTGAAAATATTCAACTGAAGCATCGTGAAGAGCCTGATCCGATGGTGGGCTAAGTTTTCGTTTCCATGCCCCGTATTCTCCTATAATTACAGGAATGCCTTTATCTACAAATTTAGTCTTCATCATTCCGAAATATTTTTCCACATCGCTCTCCTCGCCCCAGGTTGCGTTGCGGGTAACATCAGTTTTTGAATGGTAATCTTTTCCCCAATAGTAAAACATTTTACCCCAATCAGCATCACTGCTCATAAGCGTAAATTGATACGGCGTGTAATAATGAATTTCCATAATCAAACGTTCTGCAATGCTGTCAGCGGGCATCGTGTTCATCAAGGTATTGGTTTTATCAATATCTGTTGATGGTCCCTGAATAATCAAGGTACGTGAACTGTTATTGCCGCCGGTTGCACGGACAGCATTTATAAATGTTTGGTGATATGTTAACAGAACAGCCATTTGTGCGGCATTCTCAACATTAGGCTCATTGCTACCGGCAAAAAGCAAATGCTCATCATAATCTTTGAAATAATTTGCTATTTGCGTCCAGTAGGCATTCTGTCTTTCATTTACTTTTTGCTGGTCAGCAGCATCAACTCTATTTTCCAGCCAGCCGCTGTCCCAATGAATATTAAGGATTGTGTACAAACTGTCATGTATACAATAGTCCACTACCTGTTTAACACGGGCGAGCCAGTTAGGATTAATTACACTCGTATTTGTATCGGAATGGCAGAACCAGGCGCAAGGGAGCCGGATTGTATTGAAACCGGCAGCTTTGACCGAATCAATTAATTTTTGTGTGGTAATTGCAGCGCCCCATGCTGTTTCTGCGCAAATGGCTTCAAGCGTATTTCCGAGGTTCAAGCCAACTTTCAATTTGCCGGCGATCTCTTGAGCGGTTGGCAATTGTGAAAAAGCCGATGAATACAGTAATAAAAAAGCAGATAGAATTTTAATACTATTTTCCCAAATACTTCTTTTTAGAAATACTGATATAGAAAATCGGTTCTTCATTATAATAACTCCCTAATCTATTCTATAATTTTTATAGCCGCGAATGCGCTAATATTATAATTAGAAAACAAATTTTATTAGCGCATTAGCGGCATTTTTTTATATGGGATAATGGAAAAGCATTTTAAAATTATTTCAATATTCCGCCCGAAAGATATTTGTCCAAAGGACTCCTGTTCGGAGTTTGTACAAGGGATCCGTTGGATTTTTTTAGCAAAGTTTTTCAGTTCTATTAAGTTCAGATTATTTGATTTCAATAAATTCCGGTTCATATGGGAAAATGGTAAAATTTCCGTTATAATCCTTATCGAAAAGAATACTCCTGGATTTTCCTTTCATTTGAATCTCTTTTGGTTCTCCGCTTATATTCAGATAAAGAAAATGATTTTTATCGATCTGTCTTGCCATTACTCCTTCGGGAACATCCGGTCCCTTTTTAATAGAAAGTTCGAGGATCAGATCATCAATTAAAGGATTAAGTATTTCGATTTTTGCTGGAAGACCGACATAGATTGCTTTCCCCTTACCATATTTATTGGAAGTTATAACCGGATAATCCTGATCGAGGCTTGTTATGCTTCCGAGAATCTCTGCACCTTTGGATTCGATAACATCAAACCGCGACGATTCCGTAATAAGAGTTTTACCTTTATAAGTAAATTCAATCTTTTTTCCTTTAAAAGATTTTCTGGATAATTCATTAAGCGCTTCAGGTTCTTCATAACTTCCGACACGTATCCCGAATACATCATTTAAACGGCCGGGATGTGTTGAATCAAATACGCGTCCTGTTTCATCAACAACAGCCGAATTACTTGTCATTATAACAGTTCCACCATTTTTTACGAATTCACGTATTTTTGCTGCGGTAGATTCATCCATAACGGCTATCCCTGGTAAAATCAGCAGCTTATAGTTTAATGAGCTTTTAGTAATCTCAACAATACGGGCATCCATGTTGCGGTAGTAGAATAAATCAAAGCAACTCTGGAGCTGGTTTTGATGCTGCTCGGGAAAATATTTGCTGGCAATCTCACTGGGAAATGAAAAAGCTAATCCCACTTCAGCCTGAAGTTTATAAGGGAAATACTTCTCAATTTTTTTAAACTCAGAGGCAATTTTTTTATATTCATAATATTTCCGGTTTGGAATCCCGTCCCAATCTATCATACCTTCCAGGTACTGTTCTTCGCCGCTGTGCATGCTTTGCCATGTCCAGCCGCAAACCAATTGGTTGCCGTACATTAATGTAGCATAAGCAGATTTTCTGATAGAACCCGGGACAGCAGTCATAGTAGTAAATTCATTATTCCAGTAAGGATTTGTGCTTTCGAACTGAACGCGAGAAATACCAAACAAGGCATCCATTACCCCCCAATTGGTAGTTA
>DATKLQ010000414.1:0-7593 GCA_035542335.1 Ignavibacteriaceae bacterium
TAAAAGTTTTAAAAGGAACCGTTAAAACTTCCAAAGGTGGTATCTGGCTCCGCAGAGTACTGGTAATAATTCAATTTACGGCTTCAATCGGAATGATTATCGGGACCTACATTGTTTACCAGCAGCTGTCATATATCCGTAATAAAAACGCAGGTTACGATAGAGAGCAGGTCCTTGCTATAGATTTAAATGATCGGCTGCTGCAGCAGAATAAAGAAGTTTTAAAAAATGAAATAAAAAATATTCCCGGCATAGAAGGAGTTTCTTTTTCTTCTACTCTCCCTGGAAGAGGGTTCGGAAGAACGGGTATACAGCCTGAGGGCTACTCAAGCACGGATAATATTTGGATTCTGAGCATAATGTCGGCAGACGAGGAATTCATACCCAACATGGGAATGCATATGCAGGAGGGGAGAAATTTTTCTAAAGAGTTTCCAAGCGATACAATCGGTGCGGTGATTATTAATGAAGCTGCCGTCAAATCCCTCGGGTGGAAGAATCCCTTAGGCAAAAAATTTAATGTCAGTTCACCAAATCCTTTAACCGTAATCGGAGTAGTTAAGGATTTTCATTTTGCGTCGATGCGCCATAAGATCGAACCCTTAATAATTGTGGACCGGCCACAGCCTAACAATACAATGGCAGTTAGGATTAGCCCCGGTAAAATTCCTGAAGCCTTACCGATAATCGAGAATGCGTGGAAAAATATAAACCCCGGCCATCCTTTTGAATATTCATTCCTTGATGAGGAATTTGAACAGCTTTACAGGAGTGAACAGAAATTCGCCCAGCTGATTGTGAGCTTTACATGGCTCGCAATTTTTATTGCCTGTCTCGGCTTATTCGGGCTGGCTTCTTATATGACCGAACAGCGAAGGAAAGAGATAGGGATCAGAAAAGTACTCGGCGCATCTATTGCAAATATCTTTTTCCTGACTACTAAACAATTTTTGCTTCTGGTTCTTCTTGCGAATCTTATTGCATGGCCGCTTGCTTATTTATTTATGAATAACTGGCTTCAGGATTTTGCTTACAGGGTGCAGGTTGGGTTTGGCACATTCATCCTGGCTGCCTTACTTACAGTCTTCATTGCCCTGTTTACCGTAGGTTACCAAGCAATTAGAGCAGCTGTAAGCAATCCGGTAAAATCATTAAGATACGAGTAGCCCCATCCCGGCGGGCACCCAGCAAAGATTAATAATCTGTGCTGCGATAAATAGCTTATAAAAATTAATTTTTCGAAAAAATATATATGATAAAAAATTATTTCAAAGTTGCCTTCAGAAATTTAATTAAGTACAGAGGTTATTCCTTTATAAATATTTTGGGACTGGCAATAGGGATTACCTGCTGCCTTCTAATTCTTTTATATGTGCTTGATGAATTAAGCTTTGATAAGTATAATGAAAAATACAATCGGATCTACAGGGTAGCCGTATACGGGCTGCTTGGTACAAACGAATTTAACGGTGCCGTGTCGTCGGCTCCTCTAGCCGAAACTCTGTTAAGGGAATACCCTGAAGTCGAACAGGCAACAAGAATCCAAACTTTCGGATACCCCGTAATAAGATATAAAGACAAGGTTTTCAGTGAAGAAAAATTTTACTGGGCCGACTCTACATTTTTTAATGTTTTCACCGCTCACTTTATTAAAGGTGATCCACGCACTGCCCTTACCGAGCCCAATACTGTCGTTATTACAGAGTCAATGATGAAAAAATATTTCGGGAATGAAGATCCGGTAGGCAAGACAATTAATTCCGATAAAAGAAAAGATTACGAGGTTACTGCAGTCATTAAGGACTTTCCTAAAAATTCACATTTCCATTTTGACTTCATCGGTTCGCTTTCCAGCTATAATGATGATCAGGAATGGCTCAGCGAAAATGTTTATACATATATTGTATTGAGGGAAGACGTCAATCCGAAAGAATTTGAAAAGAAACTGGATGAGGTGGTTAAAAAATACGTTGCTCCTAAAATAACTGAGGTAATAGGTATTCCCTTCGAAGAGCTCGTTTCAAAAGGAGCTAAATATTATTATTACCTTCAGCCGTTATCCGATATTCACCTGAATTCGAATATTGAGCACGAAATAGAGCCGAACAGCAGTATTATATACATATATATCTTTTCAGTAATTGCCGCTTCTATACTTGCGATTGCCTGCATCAATTTTATGAACCTGACTACCGCAAGATCTTCCAACCGGTCAAAAGAAATCGGGATTCGAAAAACATTAGGGTCAAACCGTCAGCAATTAATCCGTCAGTTTTTAGTTGAAACTATTATAATGTCTGTCATTGCAATAATTATCTCAATCATTTTAATCGAGCTGTTTTTACCTTCCTTTAACGGCCTGATTGACAAAAATCTCATGCTGAATTACTTTCAGAACCTTTACACATTACCGCTGCTGGTCTTTCTTGCTGTGATAGTAGGAATTATCGCGGGAATATACCCGGCCTTTTATCTTTCGTCGTTTAATCCTATAAGAATATTTAGAAAAGAGAAGATCAAAAGTACAAAATCCTGGTTAAGAAATACCTTGGTAATTTCACAATTTTCAATTTCTATTATCCTTTTTGTGGGAACAATCGTTGTCTATACTCAGCTTGAATATATTATGAATAAAGATTTAGGATATAATAAAGAACAGGTACTTGTAATACAAAAGACTGATGACATTGCTGCCTATAAGGAAAGTTTTATGGAAGAGCTGAGAAATATTCCGGGGATTTTAAGCGCCAGTAATTCACATACTATTTTCGGAAAGGAGCTCGGTTCCTCCGCTTATCAATTGTCAGATGGCGGGGAAAGGAGTAATAATCTCTTCTGGGTGATTAACTCTGATTATTTTTTAGCGGAAACCTACCGAATTAAAATGGCGGAAGGGAGATTTTATTCAAAAGAATTCGGAACTGATTCTGAATCAATTGTAATTAATGAAACGGCAGCAAGAGCATTGGGATTAGGTGGAAATGCAGTAGGGAAAGAAATTTACCCGGTTGGCAATCATGGTTTAAGAAAAAAGATAATAGGTGTTATGAGAGATTTTCATTTTGAATCTCTGCATCAGAAGATCAAGCCGTTGGTAATCAACCTTTTCAATGCAAACCGCTTCGGCAGATTTGTATCCGTACGTCTTGCTTCAGGTGATTATAAAGGAAAAATAGAATCAATTAAAGAATTATGGCATAAGTATGCCGGCCCCCAAGCTTTCGAGTATTTTTTCTTTGATGAAGAGTTTGCAAAGACATACCGCTCCGAGGAAAGAACTGGTACAATTGCCGCGGTATTTTCAGCGCTTGCGATATTTATTGCATGCATGGGCCTATTGGGGCTTGCTGCATTCACCACTGAACAAAGAACAAAAGAAGTCGGAATTAGAAAAATTTTAGGCGCAGGCGTCGGCTCAATCGTAATCCTGCTTTCCAAAGAATTTGCTAAATGGGTATTGATTGCAAATATTATTGCCTGGCCAATAGCTTACTTTATTATGAGAACATGGCTGAATGATTTTGCCTACAGGATTAGCATCCCTTTTTGGTCTTTTATAATTGCAGGGCTTTCGGCTTTAATTATTGCATTACTTACTGTCAGCTATCAGGCTTTAAAGGCGGCAGTAATTAATCCCGTTAAATCTTTGAGATATGAATAAGAATTCAGATTGTAAAAGCTGCCTCTGCAAATTAAGGTAAATATTAGTTGAGCTATCGTGAAAAAAATTTTTCTTTATAAAACGCTTTGCGCTTTACGCTCTGCAAATACGAGGTAATATGTATAAAAATTACTTGAAAATAGCTTTTAGAAGCCTGATAAGGAATAAAAGCTTTGCAATGATTAATATATTGAGCTTATCTGCCGGAATTGGTTCAAGCCTTCTTATATTTCTTGTAGTAAGGTACGAATTGAGTTTCGATAATTTCCACCGGAAAGGAGATCGTATTTACCGTGTCGTTTCCCAATTTAATACCCCCGATGGGATTAATTATTCGGCAGGAGTTCCTTTCCCTCTGGCAGAAGGGATGCGCACCGATTTTCCTCAAATTGAAAAAGTAGCGGATATTTATAAGAATGAAGATGTCCTAATCGCCGTCGGTGAATCGGGGAAAAAATTCAAAGAAAATATATTTTATTCAGAACCTCAATTTTTTGAGATCTTCAATTTCAAATGGCTTTCGGGAAATCCGCGCATAAGTTTATCAGAACCCGGCAATGTTGTTCTTACCCGGGAAGCTGCCGAAAAATTTTTCGGTAAATGGGAGGAGGCCTTAGGCAAAACTATTAAGTCTGAAAATAAAGATGAATTTAAAGTTTCAGGGATCCTGGACAACATTCCTTCCAACAGCGATTTTCCCCTGAATATTATTTTTTCCTATAAGTCTTTCAGCAATCCAAGTATAAATGACTGGGTAAGCACATTCAGCAATCATTATTGCTTTATTCTCCTTCCAGCGGGAACTAAGGCCGCAGAGTTTGATTTGCTGCTTCCTGATTTTGTAAAAAAACATAAGCCGCCGGAATATGTAAAAGATGGGCTTAAGCTTCAGCCCCTGGATGAAATCCATTTTGACAGCCGTTTCGGGAATTACACCGAGCGTACTTTCAGTAAAGATCTGATAGCTGCTTTGTCAATTATCGGAATTTTTATTTTAATTATTGCCTGCGTAAATTTTATAAATCTGGCAACCGCAAGGGCAGTTAACCGCGCACGTGAAGTCGGTATCCGGAAGGTAATCGGCGGAAACCGCCTTCAGCTGATAAGTCAATTCATGAGTGAAACAGCTTTAATAAGCCTGGCAGCGGTTATTATAGGAGTCGTGACTGTCGAATTGTTTTTACCTGCGCTGAATCAATTTCTTCAAACATCCATTAAGTTAATAGTTGATGGCGAAATTGCTGCAGCATTATCGGCAATATTATTCTTCGTTATTTTATTTTCAGGATTGTATCCCGCGTTTGTCCTATCTGCTTTTAATCCCGCGGCAGTTTTTAAATTCAAATCTGATAGGAAAAAATCAGGAGGAATTTTCTTGAGACGCGGACTCGTGATTTTTCAATTTGTTATATCTCAGTTTTTAGTTGTCTGCATGATTGTAGTTGTAACCCAGATGAATTATTTCAGAAATGCCTCACTAGGTTTTGATAAGGATGCGGTTATCCTGGTGCCTGTCCCTGAAGATAGTTTGAGCCGTACCAAAATAAATTTCTTAAAGGAAGAGCTTCTAAAGCAGCCGGGTATTAAAAGCGTAACTGCCAGTATTTATACACCCGCAGATGATTCTCATTGGACTTCTGATTTTAAATTTGATAAGTCTACACAGAACACAGATTTTAACGCAGATTTAAAGTGGGCAGATGCAGATTATTTTAAATTCTATAATCTCAAGCTTGTTGCCGGAAGGTTCTATACTGAATCCGATACAATACGTGAGTTTGTTGTAAATGAAACATTGTCGAAGAAACTGGGCTTAAAAAGCCCCTGGGATGCAATCGGAAAGGAAATTAATTTCTGGGATGGAGAACATGTTGGACCGATCGTCGGGGTTGTTAAAGATTTTCATACCAGTTCGCTGCATAAACAGATTAATCCTGCAGTGATGAGTTCATGGCTGGAAGTATATAATTTAATTAATGTAAAGCTTGAAACCGGGAACATCAGTGAAACTTTGGCATCGGTAAAAAAATTATGGACCGGTGTTTACCCCGATTATATCTATGATTCCAGGTTCCTCGATGAAAAGATAGATAGTTTCTACAGGAAAGAAGCGCAGCTTTCGGATATATATAAAACTTTTGCAGGGATAGCTCTTTTTATTTCATGCATGGGTTTGTACGGGCTGGTTTCATTCATGGCAGTCCAGCGCACTAAGGAGGTCGGCATCCGTAAAGTTTTAGGCGCATCACCGGCAAGTATCATTTATCTCTTCTCCAGGGAATTTACCATACTGGTTGTTGCCGCTTTTTTGGCAGCGTCTCCTATATCATTTTATGTAATGCACAATTGGCTTGAAAATTTTGCATTCCGGATTTCTCTGAATATATGGCTGTTTATTACGGCAGTCCTGGGATCTCTGATAGTTGCATGGATTACCGTCGGGTTTCATTCCATAAAGGCGGCGGCTGCAAATCCTGTGAAATCATTGAGGTATGAATGAATAGTAACCTGAGAGTAAGAGCACATTTATACCGAGGAAGAATTCATTCTCTCAAGTAAATCATTTTTTGGCCCAATCTTTCTCTTACTCTTAATCTTATGACTTATTAAATCTATTAAACATGAATAAAAGGAAGTTGAGACATGTAAGGAAGAAGATATCAACAAAAAATTAATATGGCTTAAGTAGCTGAAATTCCTGCTTTCTGCAAGCAAGGCATGAGTTTTATTCAAAATAGATCAGAGGTTAACTATGACAGACATTTGCATACCGATCTCTCATTTGGGAGACAACCAGATTGCCGAGGTACTTGTTTCAATCGGGGGAATACAAAGAAAGCATAACTTTAAAATTGAAGCTTTTCCCTGGAATACCGCTTCGCCGGTTGAAGTGAGAATTGATCTTTTAAAAAGAATGATTGAAGGCTATGACAAGGATTGGGAGCTCGTACAGATTTATAATCCGGGTGAAAAGGATAAGTTTATCCATGTCCTTTTCAAGGAAAAATTCTGAGCGCTTCTATTATTTTTTTAAATAAAGAAAGGACTATATGAAATTCATTTTTACAATTTTTTCTTTTTCTCATTTGCCCTATTAACATCCTGCTCTGGTAACCCTCATAATGAAAAACTAAAGGATGAAATCATAAAATCTGATAAGGCAATGTCGAAATTGGCTGCGAAAGATGGTTTCCTTAAAGCAATTCTAACTTATACCGATGATGATGTTGTAAAGCTCAATGAAGGTGAATTCCCGATAATAGGGAAAAAAGCATTTGAGCAGACGGCATCCGGAAAAGCAGGACCCACAACTTTAACATGGTTTCCGGTGAATGCGGAAGCTGCGGAATCCGGAGAGCTCGGGTATTCTTGGGGCAACTGGAAATACATTCTTAAAGGTACAACCATTTACGGGAATTACTTCACTCTTTGGAAAAAGGATAAAAAGGGCAGCTGGAAAGTAGCTTTGGACGGGGGGAATTCTACACCGCCAATGTGATCTTTCCGCCCTTAGAGTACGAATGGTTAAGCTATTATATTAATACCGGTAAAATCGGAGGAAATAATGGGAGGAGTAAAAAGCAGAAGGAGCTATGTTATTGAATTTAAGCGAGATTCGGGATTATTTTCGTCATTACAAATACGGGTAATTATCAGTCAACTGCATCATGGTTTAAGGGTATCAGCCACCACCGCAGTTCCTAATCAGGGTAAATCACAATTAAAAAATATGGTTTGGTTGAACTGATGCTTGCATTGAGTTTACCGTTTTCATTAAAATGTCGTCCATGCTAATCCAAAATATGACCATGCAGGGGATTTTACAGAATATCCCCTGATTTTTACAGTTAATGTTTCCCCGCCCTTTGCAATATAATCGGCAATTTCAAAGCTATTATCAAACGAACTGCTGGTTGCAACAAAGGTATTTT
>DATKLQ010000415.1:0-8303 GCA_035542335.1 Ignavibacteriaceae bacterium
ATCTTCCCGAGGGAAAAAATGGTTTATATTCAATGACAAAAATGATGAATCAACAAGACTGCAAAATTCAAAAATTGCCGGAGATAAATTCCGGTGAACTAGCCGAAATAATTTACACATCAGGTTCTATGGGAAGAGCAAAAGGAGTTATGCTTACGCAGAAAGGTATTGCAGCAAATCTTATGGGTATGACAAAAATGATAAAAGTATTTCCTGAAGACAGATTTATAGGTATACTGCCGCTGCATCACTCTTACCAGTGCACCTGCGGCTTTCTCTGTCCTCTTTTTACCGGAGCATCGGCTCACTTTAACCGCTCATTAAAATTCATACTTGAAGATATAAAAAATTCAAAAGCAACAATAATGCTTGGTGCCCCGCTTCTGTATAACAAGCTTTTTGAGAAGATTTTAAAATTAATTTCAGAGAATAAAATCAAAGCAATAATTATTCCTGCTGTAATCAGATTGACAAGTTTTTTCAAACTGATCGGCTGGAGAAATTGCAAAAGGTTTGTATTTAATCAAATTCATGAGGCATTTGGCGGTTCATTAAGGTTGCTGATTGCCGGGGGCGCCGCGCCTGATCCTAAAGTATCGAAAGGATTCCGGAACTTTGGTTTTCACTTTGTGCAGGGATATGGATTAACCGAAACATCTCCAATTCTTACTCTAAACAAAATCGAAATTTTTAAGGATTCCGCTGCAGGTATACCTTTACCAGGTATTGAGATTAAAATATATCAGCCGGATAAATACGGTATCGGTGAAGTTTATGCAATGGGTGATAACATTATGTTGGGTTATTATAAAAATGAGAAAGTTACGGCTGAGTCTTTCGATAACGGATGGTTTAAAACAGGAGATTTAGGTTTTATTGATAAGGACGGATTTCTTCATCTCAGCGGAAGAAAAAAAAATGTAATAATTGCTAATAACGGCGAGAATGTGTACCCTGAAGAGATTGAAGATCTTTTAAATCGCAGCGCTTATATAAATGAAAGCATGGTTTATGGTGAGAAAGATGAGAAGCATGATGAAATAATTGCCGCACTGTTGGTTATTAATTTTGAAGCGTTTGTTTATTATGGTGAAAAAAAATATAATGAAATAACATTTGAACATATTAACAAGATTATTTCCGGTGATATCAAAAAGATTAATAAAGAACTAGCCTCATTTAAAAGGATTCAGAAATTCTATATAAGAGATAAAGAGTTTGAAAAAACAACTACACAAAAAATTAAACGGCATTTAGTTTAAATAAAATAATAAAAATATGTGTCTTGAAGATAAAGTCGCTGCCGGCACGTTCCCCTGTGCAAAAATATGTCTGGCTGCCGATGAAATCATCCGGCGGAGGATCGATTATTAATATACCGTCACTCGGCGGTTTAGTTGGTTATATTAACTCACAGTTTCAACTGTGGAAAATCTAAGCAAAATCAATCCCTTTGCAACTTTTTAACGGTTTTTCAAAATTTCACACTCTTGAAGATATAATATAATTCTCTCCCTTTTTTATTTGAAAAAAAGATAATAAATATCTATAATCACTCACTGATAATTTTTTTGGGGATTATGAAAAATTTATACATCGTACTTTTTATTATTCTTGTATTTAATTCAAATTTTTTCTCTCAAAAATTAAAAAATCAAATTTTAAGAGAAAAAACATCATCTTCAATTCTTACTCCTGTTATATTTCTTCCCGGAATTATGGGATCTCCTTTATACGACGATGAAAACAATAATAACAAATTAGAAATTGATGAAAAAGCCTGGTTCGGTGCTAAATTTCCCAGCATGTGGCTTCAATCCAACGGGATCGATCCCGCCGGCGCCTATAATATAAAAGCATCTCCTCTAAGAAATGACTCCCTCAATAATTTAAGAAATGAATTAAATGCGGTTCCTATGGATTTATACAAAGGTTTTTTTGATAACCTTGAACAGAATGATTATATACTAGATAACTATGATAATAACCATAATCAGGGAGAAAATTTATTCTGCTTTACTTATGATTGGAGAAAAGACAATAGAACTATAGCCGGATTATTATCTGATTTTATAGACAGCGTAAGAGAATGGACGGGTGCAGCAAAAATCAATCTAATCGGGCACAGCATGGGAGGTATAGTTGCAAAAACCTGCATTAAGATTTATGATAAATCAAGAATAGATAAAGTGGTGTTTATAGGAACTCCTCATTTAGGAGCCGCGGAAATGATGACGGTTATGTTGAAAGGAAAACTTTTCGAATGGCTTAATTTTTTTGTCGCCGAGGTCTCAGTAAAATCTTTATCAAGGAATTTACCTTCCTGTTATCAATTAATTCCGTCGGCTGCATATTTTAACTTGCAATTAAAAAATAATATTTCTTCCGGTGTTGAAATTTATTCCGATTGTCTTCAGTTGCCCAACGGGAATTTTACAAATTATTCTGAAATGAATGCGTATCTGAAAAATTATAAATCTTCTTTTAACGAAAATTTAAATTCTGCTCTTATTGATAGTGCTGAATTATTTAAGGATTCAATTAGCTTTGTAGATTTTGGAGATGTTAAAGTTTTTAATATTGTCGGATATAATATACCCACCATAGGAAAAAACAGAATCAGTACAAACCCTCCATTCAACTTAATCACTGTTGAAGAATCAAGAAATTTAAATGGTGATTTTACAGTTCCCTTAAGAAGTGCAGAAATAGTAAACGGGCAGATTCCGGAGCATACATATTATATTCCGGATATTAAGCATTGTGATTTACCTTCAAGCAAGCAAGTTTTGGAAATTTTATTAGGGATTTTCAA
Source organism: Ignavibacteriaceae bacterium (assembly GCA_035542335.1). Lineage (GTDB taxonomy): Bacteria > Bacteroidota > Ignavibacteria > Ignavibacteriales > Ignavibacteriaceae > DATKLQ01. The sequence continues at coordinate 2,816 of DATKLQ010000415.1, forward strand.
AGAACCGCCGGAAACAAATTTTCCTCAATACTCCATAGTTCCTTCAAGTTATGCTGCACCGGTAACCGGAATCTACGGTGAAAAAGAAAAACCTGAAACTCTTTATTTTTATCAGAACTACCCGAATCCATTTAATCTAGCAACCAATTTCGAATTTCGAACTGCGGATTTCGAATTAGTTACACTCGGAGTCTTTGACATTCTCGGCAATGAAGTTGCGGCAATCGTTAATAAAGAGCTTCCCGCAGGTAATTATAAATATCAATGGGATGCAGGCGGTTTTGCCAGCGGTGTCTACTTCTGCAAAATACAGGCCGGCAGTTTTATTGAGACAAAAAAACTAATTCTTATGAAATGACTATAGTGCAGAACAGTCTAATATTCTTTGGGGTAATTGGTAGAGTAACTAAATTTCCGTCTAAAAATAGATCTTCTTTTCGTACGTTAAACAAGCCATTTCTCTTCATAATTCTTTACACAAGCTTATATCCAAACGGTTGAGGGGAAAATCCCTAAATTATTTTCTTTTTTTTTGTCCATCCGCTGAAGAGCATAACTATTAACCCAGCCCTTTGGATTAGGTCTTTAGCCAAATAATTACATCTCTTTTACCATTCTATGACAACAATAGCTTATTTCCCCTTTATCATTACTACTAAAAGAAAAAGGAATAAATATGAAAAAAATAATCTCATCAATATTGATTCCTTCTTTTTTATTCTATTGCTTTGGCTGTTACAGCACAATGGAAATTACTAAAGATGAATTTGTCAATCACAATGACCAAAAGGCCAAAACTTTTCTTTTAACGAAAGAAAAAGAAAGATATCAGCTTGATGAGCTGCAGTATTTTGTTAAAAGAGATACGATTTATGCTTATAAAGGTTCTAAAATAGTAAATGAAACAGAAACACCTTTCTTGCGGCAAAAGCCTTTATTAATACCCATTGATAATGTTGATACTTATAAATTGAGCGAGTTGAATAAAACCTCAACATGGCTGGTTATTGGTGGAGTTTTAATTGCCTCAATGATTTTATTAACGCTATATGCACCTAAGAAAGAATTTAAATGCGGCGATTACAGCGATTGGTGGTATCATTATCCTCTTTATTAAAATATCTGCTAAAATTTATTTCATCATGAATGCCAAAATACCATATATAATTTTTAATTCCTTTTCTGCCGGAGGAAAAACATCAAAACAGATGAAGAGTATCCTTGGCTGTATAAAATCGAATTGGGATAACTTCAGGTTTTTTATTACTCAAGATTCCCTGCATGCAGAATCAGTAGTAAGGTTTTCAATTAAAGACGGTGTTGAATTAATTATTGCTGTCGGCGGCGACGGCACGATCCAGAGTGCGGCTAACGGCTTTTTTGAAAATGGAAATCTCATAAATAAAGATTGTGCGCTGGGAATAATTAGTTCAGGAACCGGACAGGGATTGGCGCAAAGCTTATCAATTGCTCCGGATATTTTATCACAGATCGAATTAATTAAGAGAGATAAAACCAGATGCCTCGATGTGGGCAAGATTCAATTCAAGGAAGGAAGTAAACCGAGGTATTTTATAAATGAATTCCAGGCCGGAATCGGCGGTGCTGTTGTGAAAAATGTTTCTGTAAATCTGAAAAAATATGGGGGAAAATTTTCGTTTGGTTTGGGCACTCTTGCAGCGGTTTTTAATTATAAGCCTGAAACTATGGATTTTATTATGGATAATAAAAGGATAATAAGAAATCTTTTGGGATTAGTAGTTTCAAATGGAAAGTACACAGGCGGCGGAATGCAGCTGACGCCAAATGCTTCTCCTGCCGACGGATTGTTCGATGTCCTCTTTATTCCTTCTATGTCTACTTTGAAAAGATTGACTGAGTTTCCAAAAATATATTCTGCCAAGCATATAACTTCAAATGGATTTGAATATTTCAAGGCAAGAAAAATAAAAATGCTGAACACTAATGGTTCATTAATAGAAGCCGATGGAGAGTTAATAAATGAGAAGTGCAGTACAATTGAGATTGTTCCGCATTGTTTAAGAGTATTTGCAAATTAAAATGAGTTATGAAAATGAAAAGAATAAATAAATTAAATAAGTTTGAATTTGAAGCAAGAATATTTATATCATTCTCTATTGTAATTATTGTTTGTGCAATTTCTTTTATCTTCTTTGATGGATATAAACCCATCTATAAAATTATTTCCTATTTAACCGGATTAAGTAATTATTCATACCTTTTCTTTCTGCTTGCTTCTCTTTTAATGTTCATAATATCTCTGTTACGAATGCAGGCCGGGAGCCTTCTTTCTTCCGGAACGGTAATGTCTTTTAAGGTTCAAACAAATTCATTTATCACTTCGGGACCTTATACTTTAGTAAGGAATCCAATTTACTTCGCTGACCTGGCGGCGGTTTGCATCTTTAGTTTATTTATGCCGCTTACCGGACTGCTGCTGCCTTTATTATTTTATCTTCATTACATGCAATTGATAAGTTATGAGGAAAAATCGTTTCGAAAAATTATTAGTAAGGATTATAATGATTATCTTAAAAAGGTTCCCTGCCTGATTCCGACTCTAAGAAGTTTTTTCAAATTTATGAAAAGCAACTCCGGATTTTCAATAAACAAAGACGGATTTAGACATAATGCTTTATTTCTATTATTCATTCCGGGGTTTGCAGCAGGATATTTTACCGATTCGTTTTTACTGGCTGTGCTTATAGGTTTGCCAGGAGTAATCGATTGGGCGATAGTTCATACAAAAATCGGTTTGCTTCGTAACCAAACGCAAAGTAAAGTTTTTAAAAGTGTTCTTTATTCTCAATGCTGGGAGGATCCGGAAATCGATCGAAAGGCTTTTAATATTACTGAGGATGATGTTGTATTTTCAATAACTTCGGGAGGATGTAATCTGCTCGCATTCTTAATTGATAATCCAAAATCCATTATTGCGCTCGATTTGAATCCCCATCAGAATTATCTGCTGGAATTGAAAATGACTGCGTACAAAAATTTATCTTACGATCATATGCTGGAATTTATCGGAGTTAGAAAATCATTCAACCGCATATTTTATTTTGATTGTATAAAGCATGCCCTTTCGCCTGATACGGAATTTTATTGGGAAAAAAATATGAAGCTGATTAAGAAAGGAATTATTCACTGCGGGAGATATGAAAATTATATGCGCCTGCTCAGAGCTTCCGTCGGTATTCTAATCGGCAGAAAAAATATTAGAAGAATATTTTACTCGGAAAATGCCGCGGAAAGAAAAAGGCTTTTTGAAAGGAAATGGGAAAATCTGAGATGGAAACTTTTCACAAAAATTCTTCTGAGCAGGAAAACTATGAGCCTTCTTTTTGATAAAGCATTTTTTAAACATCTTAAGGAAGATTTATCATTTGGAGATCATTTTGCGGGAAAAGTTAAAAGAGCTTTTACTGTTCTTCCGGTAAAGGAAAATTATTTTCTCCGGTACATTTTATTCGGAAATTATGATGAGTGTTGCCTGCCTGTATATTTAAGGAAGGATAACTTCGAAATTATTAAATCAAGATTAAACAGAATTAAAATAGTGACAGGCAGCTGCGAAGATTTATTCAAAAGTTTGTCCGATAATTCAATATCAAAATTTAATTTCACCAATATTTTTGAGTGGATTCCGGATGAAGCATTTGAAAATTTACTGAAGGAAACTATTAGAGTTGCAAAGAATAAAGCCGTTATAACTTATAGAAATCTGCTTGTCCCGAGAAAACATCCGAATACTCTGAAAGAGAATATTATTTCTCAAAAAGAATTGGCATCTCGGCTTTTCAATAGGGATTTATCATTTGTTTATGACAATTATGTTGTTGAAAAAATTATAAAAGAAGAAAAAAAATGGGATATAAAGCTGTCACCGTATCAACTCGAAGTGCATTGAATAATTTTCTGAATCTTCCTTTCAAGATTTATAAAGATGATAAAAACTGGGTTGCTCCGGTTAAATCCGAAATAAAAAGAATTCTTCATCCTAAAAGAAATCCTTATTTCAAAAATGCTACTATAGCTCTTTTTAATTGTTATTACGGTAATGATATTAGATCGAGAGTTTCGGTTGTTATAAATAAAATTTTTTGCGAGAAAGCAAAGAAGAACATTGCTTTTTTCGGTTTCTTCGAATCATACAATGAACCTGATGCCGTGAAATATCTTTTTTGTGAAGTATTTAAATATTGCTCATACAGGAAAATTGAAAAGCTGGAGGGACCTTTTAATCCGAATCATTATTCGGAACTAGGAATGTTGTACAATAGGTTTAATGCTTCACCTTCATTTTTCCAAACATATAATCCTGACTATTATAATTCTCTCTTAAAGAATCTGGGTTTTGAAATTGAAAAAGTAATTCATACCAGGAGAAGTACTAATTCATCTGAACATTTAGTTGAAAAGTTCGGTAATAAAATTAATCTTTCTCTGCCTGGTTTGAGTGTCAGGAGTTTTAATCTTAGGAATTTTAAAAATGATTTGGAATGTTTAAGAAAGATTTTTAATGATGCCTTTTCTGAGAACTGGCATTTTGTCCCCGTAAGCAGAGAGGAATATTTATTTTCTTCTAAATATATGAAGTTTGTTACTCCGCCAAGTCTAATTCAATTTGTTGAATATGAGGGCAACCCCGTTGCGGCAATTCATTTCGTGCTTGATATAAATCCTGCACTGAAAATATTAAAAGGCAATGCAGGCATTTTCAAATACCTGAAGCTGACGAATCAAATTAAAAAGATAGATAGTGCAATAATCTTTGCCGTAGGAGTCAAAAAATCTTTCCGAAATTCTAAAGTGACGCAGCTTCTATTTAATGCTGCAGTCAATACTGCCGAAAGATTCGATACTCTTGAAACCACCTGGATGTATGATGACAATAAAATTGTTAACTCATTAGCTGAAAGATTAGGATTAAAAAAAGATAAGGAGTTTGTTATCTATTCAAAAAATCTTATCAACTAAATTTTATATTAAGTTTTAATAAGACTCATAGTTCTTTTAAAATCCGGTAAGACTTCGAATTTGATCACAAATTGCACCCAAATGGATCGTAGGCAGGACAAAAGGGGATTCCCGTAAATTAAAAATATCCACTTTCTCATTAAAACGAATGTTCTAATCCTGATGTTCAAATTCTTACATCTCTTTTACAATTCATTGACAAAACAATAAGTCCATTCTTTCATATTAAAGGAGTAGAATTAAAAAAAATGAAAACTAATAAAAAAATATTAATCCCGGAAGACTGGGGTTTGAATTGCAATTCGAGCGGTGAATTATTTTTAAATGATTTTAAGCTGACGGATTTAGCTGAAGAATTCAGCACGCCTTTATACATCCTTAATGAAGAAAAATTAATTAGAAATGCAAAGGAATTCATGCTGAAGGCCGACTTTATATTTAATGGAAATTTCGCCGTTTTCTATCCGTTCAAATGCAACTCGGTTCC
>DATKLQ010000416.1:0-8839 GCA_035542335.1 Ignavibacteriaceae bacterium
TTAACTTAAAATGTATATCCGCAAGATTATATTTCACGCCTGCATGATTCTTCTCATCTAGAGGAAGTTTAAGCAGGTGATGGTAGATTTTTTTCTGGTATGAGAAAGCCGACATATTCCGTGCATTTCCCGCTTCCTCACTGAGGAGAGAAAAGCATTTAAGGTAATTACCGGCCAGTTCATAATGCCTGGCGGTTTCATTACGATCTATACTGCCGATTTTTTCCAGAAGGACTGCAATGCGGCTGTGGAGTTCCTTTTTCTCATGAATAGTGGAATATATATATTTTTTAAAACCATCTGATGTAATAACAGGGATCCCGCTCTGCTGGTTGAGATGAATTATATTCTTGTTTAAAAGCTTTCCCAGTATCTGCAGTATCTCTTTCTGCTCGATATCCAGCAGTGCACTGAGAAAGTACGGTTCTATGGGGGCCTCAAATGCAGAAATATATTTTGCTGCTTCCGTTTCAATCTTAGCCAGGGAATTCATTCTTATATTATATATTTCCTGCTGGGAAGATTTTAATATGGTCTCGATTAAGGGGGTTTCATCCTCTCTAATCTCGGGAGTTCCATTTTCATATTTAATTATTTTAAGAAATACCAGATCATGGATAAACCTGATTATATTGCCGGGAAGAAGATCGGAATAAATAAGAATTATTTTTCCCAATTGTTCGCGGGGAAAAAACCCGGCAAAGCTTTTTTCAACAAATTCATTTACCTGTATTTCCGTAAGCGGATTAAGCATTAATTCTTTTGTATTGTGAAGCAGCTTGGAGAATGATTCATAATCCGAATCTTCTGCCGCAATTACTTTTATATAATTGACCTGGAGTATGGGAATAATTTCCCTGAAAAGCTCCCAGGAAAACTGGTCGAGCTTGTTGAAATCATCGATAAGCAGGACGAATTTGGAACTTAAACTAATCTGGCTTATGATTGAATTAAGCTCATCTATAATCCCTGCGCCGGAACCGTGAATAAAATTATTTATTTTCTCCCTGAGCTCCCCGGAAAGATTCGGGTATACATGCTCACTGAAGACAATATCTTTTATAAACATCTTTATAAAATCGAAGCCAGTTTTACCGCTTATATTAAAAACCGGGATTGTTTTTTCATTTAATGAATAAAGCTGGTTTAATAAGGCAGATTTGCCGGAGTCTTCAGCGCCTTTTATGACAAATAATTCAGTGCTTTCGTTATCATCTATGAAGGTTGACAAAATATTAATTATATCTTTACGGGCCGTAAAAATTTTAGCGGGCACAAACGTTCGTGAGAGATTTTCATTTCCGGAATTTAAATCTTTAATCACCTGGAGCGAATTTGCATATCTTTTCTCAGGATCCTTATTTAACAGCTTCTTCATGATCACGCTAAAATAGCCGGGGTAATCCAATGCCGGGAATTCAAATTCCTTTTCGATTTGAGCTCTGTAAACCTCAACCTTATTATCGGCAGTGAAAGGGAATCGGTTGTAGATTATACGGTATAATAATATTCCAAGGGAATAAAGATCTGCCCGGTGATCATGAGCTTCTTTTCTTAATATTTCAGGCGCTATATACTCGGCAGTTCCCCTTATAGTTTTAAGAGGCCCCGAGGAAAGATGGGATGCCAGCCCCAGGTCGATTAATTTTACAGCAGGAATCCCGTTTAATTGAGCGGCTAGAATATTTTCGGGCTTTAAATCATAATAGATATAGTTGGACTGATGCAGATAATAAAGAACTGAGCAGATCTGAATAAAGATTTCCCTTAATACATCGGGATTTTTTATACCCGGAAAGTGCAGCAGCTCTGTCCCCGGGAAATATTCCAGAGTAAAATACCTGCTTCCGAAAAATTCATTTTCAGACTGTTCATCTGTTTTTGTTACAGTACCAAGATCATAAGGTTTAACAATAGCCGGATGATCTAACTTTTTCAAAGAAAAAAATTCATATTTAAATAATTTTTTTTCGTTTGAGTCTCTATCATTAGGCAGGATTTTAACCGCGAATTCTTTTTGGTTCAGATCAGTATCCGTGCATAGATAAACTTTACTTCTTCCTTCCCCCAATTTATTCTTAAGAATATATCTATCATTAATCATTTTAGCCGAGGATTAAAATAAGCATTAATCTCCCTTCCTAAATTATTTGCCGCAAATAAGGTCATAAACAAGGCAATTCCCGGAGAAAATATCATCCACCAGGCTTCACTCAGATAGCTCTGGCCCGAATCAATCATGGCACCCCAGGAAGCGTACTCGGTGCCGGTGCCCAGCCCGAGAAAGCTTAAGGCAGCCTCCGCAAGTATTACATTGCTGTATTGAAAAACGAGGTTGACAATTACAGGTGCAAGAATAACAGGAAGCGCTTCCTTAATCAGCAGCTTCCGTTTACTTAACCCAATCATCCCCGCGGAAATAAAAAAATCCTTGCTCTTCAATGCAATCACTTCCCCCCGAACAATTTTAAATAAACTCATCCACCCGGAGAAGCCCAAAACCAGTATTACCGCAAGGAGTGAATTCCCGAATAGAGCAAGCACGAGAATAATTAAAAATAAAACCGGGAACATCAAAAAAATGTCCGTTATGCGGCTGATCAGAAGATCTAAAAATCCTCCCGGGTAACCGGCCAGGAACCCAAGAAATAAACCAAGAATGAATGAAACCGCCACAGAACATAAACCGACAAAGAGGGATATCCTAGTTCCGTAAACCAGGCGCGAGAAAATATCTCTGCCGTATTCATCCGTTCCTAAAAGAAAAAACCTTTTATTTATTACGGGATTACCCTCATGCAGTTTTAATTTTACAAACGCTAATTTTCCCTGATTCCCACTTTGAAAAAAGAACAAATCTTTTTTATAAATACGAACGCTATCGGCAAATATTATTTCTTTGGTGAATGATTCCTTTACAACTTTCTTTTTAATCCGGAGAAAATTTCCCAATGAAGATTCATCAAGAATATTATCCGATTCCAAATTAATTACTTTAACCGAACCTAAGGGAGGCAAAAGCTTAGTAACTCCTATATTTTTCTGAAAATCCGGATTGAACGGCGCAACGATTGGAGCAAAAAAGAAAAAGGAAAGCAAAATAATTATTACGGCGGATGAAAAACTCAGTGGGCGGGCGAAAATTCCCGATTTTCTACCGAACATAGTGGAGATTACGGGAATTAGAAGAATTAATAGAGCGGAAATCAAGCAGTCAAATAATGAAAAATTAAATTGCTTGAGGGCAGCAATTGAATTTGAAAAGGAAAGTTCAATATAGCTTATCAGCAGGATAAGGGAGTTCAGAATTAAATTAAAACGCAGAATAACTATCATTCCGGAAAAAGCTAAAATGAAATGCCATACTTTAACCTTCCTTGTCATCAGTTAAGTATTCCCTTGAATAGCAGTCTTTTATCTATTTTTGCTTTTAAAATATCGGCCAGGAGATTGCTTATGATGACCAATATTCCCGCAACCAGTGTGCAGCCTACAATAAGAGGATAATCCCGCGCAAAAATCGCGTTAACCGTAAGCCTTCCCATCCCGGGAAGCCCGAATATTACTTCCGTAATTAAAGCACCGCTTAAAAGAATACCAAGCTCTATTCCGGCAGCTGCAATTAAAGGAGAAACCGCATTAGGAATCACATGCTTCCAGGCAATTTCCTTTTCGCCGGCACCGTTTGCCCTGAGGTTCAGAATAAATGTTTTGTTGTAAATATCTTCAAGATTATCCCTAAGGTATCTGAAGAAAACGGCGACGCCGCCGAGCGATAAAGTCGTTACAGGGAGCACCAGGTGAAGCAAATAATCGAGCAACCTCCCGGAAAATGAAAACGAATCATGATCAAACGAGCGGAAGCCGGAAGCCGGGAAAAGATCGATTGTCTCTGAAAAAAGAAATATAAGGAGTACACCTATTACGAATGAGGGCAGTGCATACAACACCAGGCTGCTTTTTGAAATGATCTTATCAAGGGTGCCGTTAATCTTTTTTACAGATAATAGAGCCAGAAAGAATGCAGTGCAGATCTGGATAATAAAGCTTGTAGCCGATAGAAGTATTGTGAATGGAAGAAAATCTTTGATGACCGAGAGAACAGGCCTCCTGTAATCATAAGATATTCCCAAATCTCCCTGAATCAGGTTAATAATAAAGCTTTTATATTGGGTTAACAATGAGCTGTCGAGATCAAAGGATTCTTTAACTTTGGCTGCGAGCGCAGGGCTTAATTCAGGCGAGATAAACTTTTGAAACGGATCACCCGGGGATACCCTCAGCAGAAGAAACAGGAAACTGATCATTAAGAATAAAACTATAAAAGAGGAAGCAACCCGTTTTATTAAAATAAAAAAGATATTATTGCTCACAATTAACTCTCACCCGATTTCAAAAATAATAGCAAACAACTAAGACTGCCTCCTAAAATTTATGTTTGCTTCAATTGATATTTGCCTAATCTTCCAGCTTCCAGTTCCATGCATGATGAAGCGGGTACAAAGGAGTCACATTTATATTTTTAATTCTTTTATTATAAGCAACTATGTTATCGATCCAGTATAAGAATGTAAAGGGCGCTTCATTATAAATAATCTTCTGTATTTTTTTATAGTACTCTGTTTTTCGATTATCATCTTTTGTAACGATAATAAGTTCGAGCAGGGAATCAACCGATTTATTACGGAACCCGGCAAGATTATACTGGTTTGCGCGCAGATTCGAGTGCCAGAACGGCTTGAGATCGAGGGGAAGAGGGATTCCCCAGGCCGCAATCCAGGAATCGAATTCCCTCGAGAAAAGTTTTTCAAAAAAAACACCCGGCTCATAGCTCTGCACCGAAACATCGATCCCGATTTCATGCAGATTATTCTTTATCACCGTAGCGGCAAATTCCCGCCGGGGATTCCCGCCGGGGATATTCAATACAAACCTGAAGGGGATCCTGTTTTTTTCAATTATCCCGTTTTTATCTTCGTCAATCCAGCCCTGTCTGTTTAATATTTCTTTTGCCTTCCCGGGATTGTATTCGAACGGCTTCAATGTTTTATCAAAATATTTTTTAAAGATAGGAGAAACCGGCCCTGCTGCCAAATCTCCGTAACCTTTCAAATATTCAGAGAGGATTTCCTGCTTATTTACAGCATAGCTTAATGCTTTTCTTATTTCAGAATTACCGAATAATTTATTCGGGGTTATTTTTCCTTCCTTAAAATCAGCGGTATTAATATTGTTCCATCCGATATATTCGAACTCCCTTCCTTTTACCGAAGCAATATTTATCCTGCCGATCTCCTTTAAAGAGGAAACATTCTCCGGGTTTATATCATCCATTAAATCTATTTCCCCTTTTTTCAGCTGGGTAAACCTGGAATTATAATCGGGGACAATTTTAAATACCAGGCGCTGCACGGGTTTCAGATTACCGGGGGAAGCGTAAAGAAAACTGTTTTCATTCCTCTTTAAAATAATTGCCTGGTTCTTATCCCATCTTTCCAGGAAGAAAGGTCCGTCCGTAACAAGGTTAATATCTTTCTCAAACCTCCCGAGATCTTTCCTCTCGACATGCTCATAAACATGCCTGGGGATAAGCGGGTAATCGATATCCTTTAAGCTGGGGATAGAATTTTTTCTGAAATTAATTTTTACGGTAAAGGAATCCTTTACTTCGAAGGTTTTATCAAGAAGGATATGAAGGCTGTCCTCCTTTTTATTATTTAAATAAAAATTCTCAAAGAAGCCGTAGAACCTGCTTTCCACTTTTGGATCCGAATATACATCGAATGAAAACACAACATCTTCCGCATTGAATATTCTACCGTCGGACCACCGGACGTCCTTTCTGAGGTACAATTTTATTGATGAGGAATCATCTGCCCATTCCCATTTTTCGGCCAGCATAGGGGAAGCATCCAATCCCCCTTCGGCATTATTCCATTCATACTGAACCAGGCCTAAGAAAAGCAGTTCGGAAATATTAACCTCGTTGGCGCTTGAGGAAAATAAAGGATTAAAGGATTTTACGTCCGAATCTATTCCGACTACAATCCTGCCGGCGGTCTCAGGTGATTCGGACCTGCACCCTTGAAAAAAGGGAATTAATATGAGGAGGGGCATTAGAAATATGAAAATCCGTTTTTGCTTTGAATTCATAAATACCAATAATAAGTTTAATGTTAATTTATTATTTTGTTTGATAATTCAAAAATAAAAAGAAAATGCTTTCTGTTTCTATTAATGCAATAAGATTTACAGGTATTAATTCCGGAAGGCTTCTTCTTGAAAATATCAGGTTTGAACTTAAGCCGGGGGAAATATTAACAATTCTCGGGAAAAACGGAAGCGGGAAATCAACTTTAATAAAATCATTAACGGGCCTGCTTGATAAAAAGTTTTACAGCATAGACGGGAAGGCATTCTTTCACGGGGAAAATATTTTGGAATTACCTGAAGAAAAATTGTTATACCTCAGGAAGAATAAAATTAAATATGTTTTCCAGGATGCCTCTAATAGTTTTGATCCTTTAAAAAAATTAAAATACTACTTTGATCGCGTAATCGATCATAAAAAGGAATTTAATCCTCTGCTTGAATATTTTCTTCTTCCCAATTCTAATGAGCTGAATAAACTTTATCCTTATGAAATCAGCGGCGGGATGGCACAACGGACGGCTCTTGTTCTTTCGCTGCTGGCAGATCCCGAACTTTTAATACTTGACGAGCCAACTTCCGGCATTGATCCGGCCGTTGCAAATCTAATGCTGCTGAAGCTTAAGGATTTTGTCTCTAATGGAAACTCGGTACTGCTGGTTACACAGGATTTAATTTTTGCAAAGAAAATCAGCAGCAAAGTTTCCTTATTAGCGGATAGAAGCATCTCCGGTTTTTGTGAGCCTGCAGAATTTTTTAAGAGTAAGGAATATCAGCATCCCGGTTTTCGATTACATAAATGAATAAAATGAAAAAGCTTCTGTCGGTTGAAAATATTTCTCATACGGTTGAAACATCTGGGAAAGATCTTAATTTATTCACTTCTCGTGGACTTCGGCATATTGGAATTGCAGATAATGCAAGCCGGAAGGAATTATTAAAGAATATTTCATTCTCCCTGGATGATGGGGAAATTGGAGGAATTGCGGGGGAATCAGGCGGAGGAAAAACTACACTTGCCAAAATTATTGCAGGTATTATAAAACCGTCAGCAGGTTCAATTAATTTTTATTCAGCCCGAGAACATAAGAAACAAAAGGCAAATCCGATACAGATATTATTTCAGAATAACGGCGAGATTTTAAATCCGTTAAGGCGGATTAATGAAGTTGTAGAAGAAGCTCTTTCTATTAATTTAAGGCGAACCGGGAAAGCTCCAAATAAAAAAATAATTTCCGAAGAAAGAGAAAAAATATTTTCAGCAGTAAATTTCCCGGAAATTTTGAGAGAGCGGAAAGGATTTGAATTAAGCGGGGGCGAACAGCAGCGCGCTGCCCTTGCGAGAATTCTTGCAGCCGATCCCGAATTATTAATTTTGGATGAGCCTTTTTCATCCCAGGATCCGGAATCTCAAATAAATTTCCTGGAACTTTTTAAAAAAATTAATATGGAGTTCGGAACTGCAATGATCTGTATTTCGCACAACCTGGAAATTTTAAGGAACCTATGCAGCAAAGTCTTAATAATTTACAATGGAGAAATTGTCGAAAGTGGGCCGGCTGCGGAAGTTTTAAATGCTCCTAAGCATCCTTATACAAAATATTTGCTCAAAGCGGAAGAATATAATCTTTCACATGAAGAATTAAAACAAAATTTTGCTTAAACTAAATTAAACGCACCGGAAAAGGATTTACTATTCACTTAATCTCTTTTTTTTAAGCCCTTAATTGTCTATATTTTCTACCCAAAAAAATAGGAAAATATAATATGGCAAAGCAGCAGTCATTCGCAGAGAAAGCGAAAGGAAAAAAGAAAGATACCGGCGTAAATGTTAAATTGATTAGAACCGTTAAGACCTCCAAAGGTACTTATAAGTTTAACGAACGGTTCGTAAAATTAGACGATATTAGCAAAGTAACTCAAATAAAATAAGGCCTATCCCCGACCCGTTCCCAAACGGAATCTCCTTTTCTCCTTTCTCCCTACCCATACTCTCAGGTTGCGGAGCTTTAAGGGGGCCATAATTCCAGGCTTAAGCTACCCTCAAGCTCCAGGAGCTTCTGCTTGATTTTTATCCCGCAGCCGTAGCCTCCGATACTGCCGTTATAATTGATCACCCTGTGGCATGGTATAATTACCGGGACCGGGTTTAAGCCGATTATTCTTCCTACTGCTCTAAATGATTTTACAGCTCCGGCTTTCTGCGCAATATATTTGTAGCTGACCATTTTCCCGTAAGGAATTTTTTTCAATTCTCCCCAGATTTTTTTTTCGAACTCGGTGCATGTTATATCGAGAGGAACTGCAAATTTTTTTCTCCTCCCCTCAAAATATTCCGTAAGCTCATTAAAGACACCGAACATCAGGGGATCATCATGGTAGAGCTTGGTGATGAACCCCGACTTGAGTATCCCCTCTTTTTTATTCATAAAGATCTTTCTTATGCCTTTATGGGATGAAAAGATTTTAAAATGTATTCCTGAGATTTTCAATGAGGCATAAAAAAGATTCTCTTTTATTTGCCTGCCCGGCATTATTCGCTCTGAAAGGTTATAAGGAATTTTGTACATCTAATTTATTAAAAAAGATATAAAATCTCCTTCCGAAACAACAATTATATTTGTTTTGGGATGTGAAATGCTGGGAAAGCTGGAATAATAAAGATTAGAAACTCTTATTTAAGCTGAAA
>DATKLQ010000417.1:0-3068 GCA_035542335.1 Ignavibacteriaceae bacterium
ATGCCCGGCGCAGGTCTTGCAGCCATCATTTCTTGAATACGGTTTCCTGGGAATTATGCAGCCTGTGATGGATTATTCCATAAGCTACTGCAACTATGACTGCATAATCTGCACTCAAGTTTGCCCGGCAGGTGCAATTCTTACACTCAAGCTTGAAAAGAAAAAGCTCACTCAGCTAGGCAAAGCAAAATTTGTTAAAGAGAATTGCGTTGTATATACAGAAAATACCGATTGCGGTGCATGCTCCGAGCATTGTCCGACCAAAGCCGTAAGAATGATTGAATATATTCCCGAAAAAAATCCCTGGAAAAAACTTCATTTACCGGAAGTCAAAGATGAATACTGCCTGGGCTGCGGCGCATGCGAGCATGCATGTCCGACCAAACCTTACAAGGCAATTTATGTTGAAGGAAACCCGGTTCACTTAACCGCACAGAATCCGCCGAAAGAAAAAATAGAACAGAAAATAGATTACAAAGAAGATTTTCCGTTTTAGACATGACAGATTTCTATAATCTGTCATGTCTGCACTACTTTACAGATAGAATTTTATTTAACTGCTCTTCCGAAACTGTAAGCAATTTTACCTTCGGCAGTCTTTCAGTCAAGGTTCTCCAATTTGCATTTGCAGAAAAAACTTCTTTAAATATCGGGAGCGAATCATCTACCTTCCCGTTGTTGGCTAAAGTTACAGCATGCCAGTACTTCATCTCTTCATTATCGGGAAACATTTCCTCTGCAGTTGAATATTCCTTCATAGCCAGTTCCATATCTCCTTTTTCCACCGCAAGATCTCCGGCATTCATATGCTCATATGCGCGGTGAACTTTAAGCAGCCTTTTTAGTTCCTGAACCGGGTTAGGATTATCTTCCACCCTCAAATCAATTAATCGATCTTCCCAAACTTTACCGCTCGACTTTCCTTTTACAACCAATATTGCAGCGGACTGTTTTCCCCTTATATCTCCCCCTGCATTCTGGGCTGCTTCAAGTGCGGCAATCATTCTTTCCGCCAGCGGTCCTTTGGCTTCGCGAAATGCCTTTTCCATCGCCGGCCATACTTTATCGTTAAGCATTAAATTAGCCTGAACTGAAAAATTATCCCCGACGATATTGCCTGCTCCGGGGATACAATTTTTTCCGGTGTAAGAGGCAGGTTTATTTTTGTCATCAATCACTGCTAATTGGCGGTAGTCTCTTCCATCATCTGACGATATTAAAGAATCCACTACATGCTGCGGAGTTAAACCCGATTTTAAAAGCTCAAGCCCCCGGATTCCGAATGAAACATTTACAAAAGACTGGGTTGCGACAGCACCTACCCCTGCTTCGGCCCAGATTACTTCGGAACCGACTGAGAACCAGTGGGATTGAACGGCAGCGCCGATTTCCCCTGTTTCAGGATCTCTTGCTACAATAGAATAAGTGTGAGCCAGCGGATTTCCTGAAAAAAATTGTGCTTTATTAATCCCCGGAATCAATAAGAAAATGGAAATTATAACTATTTTTTTCATATAAATTTCCTTGTTTAAAATTGAAAGTTAATCTTCCTATGTAAAATAAATAACCTCACTCTTGGGGGTAACTAAAAAGTAAGAAAGTGTCATTTCGAGGGAGTCTTCGACCGAGAAATCTTTTCAAAATACAAGATTTCTCCTTTCGGTCGAAATGACAAACGTACTTATTAGTCAACCCCTTATCATCAACAAGTCAACAAGTGGCTATTTCTTGACAGAATTGTTAATATTAAGTCATAATATTTCTTAAACCCTTCTCCTCTTAGGAGGAGGATAAGGATGAGGTTTTGATAGTTAATTTCTTTCTAGTTCAATTTAACAAGATATGAATTTAGAAATTTTGATATGAAATTTTAAATAAAATTTTGCACAATATTGAATAATATAATAATTCTTAATTTCTAGCTGTAACGTGATTCATGAGTATCAAATATAAAATTCTAGGCAAACCGGGTAAAGATAATGCTCTAATGGCCTGGATTGATTCGGGCGATAAGTTCTACCGCTTTTTATTCGACTGCGGCGAGGATGTTTTAAATGATATTCCTCAATCCGATATAAGGGCATTCGATTATCTTTGTTTTTCACATCTTCATATCGATCATGCAGCTGGATTCGATTATTTTTTTAGAAGGAATTATGAACGGGAGAATAAACCGGTTTATATATTCGGACCTAAATTTACTTCGGAAAAGATCCATAATAAGCTGAAAGGTTATACCTGGAATTTGCTTTGGGAGCCCGGAAGTGTCTGGTTTGTTTCCGATATACTGCGGAATAGAATAAATGATTTTAGGTTTGATTCATCCGACGGATTTGAAAAAAAGCATGAACTCTCGGAACAATCGATAAATAATACGATTCTTAAAACAGAAGATTTTGTTCTTCAAGCAATCGTGCTGAATCATAAAATCCCTTCAATAGGATACAAAATTCAGGAGAAAGATTTTTTAAATATTGATAAAGACTTATTGGAAGAAGAAAAACTTCCGGGCGGACCGTGGATAGAAGAAATTAAAGATCCGGAAGTTAGTCCGGATAAAGAAATTATGATTAACGGGAAACGATTTACTGCAGGGTATTTAAGAGAAAAGCTTTTAAAGAAAACTAAGGGAGAAAGCATAGCTTATCTGACGGATTTTCTTTTAGAAAGTTCAGACATGGATAATTTATTAAAGATGATCCAGGGCTGCGATACTTTGGTTTGCGAGGGACAGTACTTAAATGCCGATAAGGATTTGGCGGAAAAGAATTTCCACCTTACTGCATCGCAAGCCGCTGAAATTGCCTACTCTGTGAGGGCAAAAAAATTAATTTTAATTCATATTTCGGGAAGATATAATTTGGATAATGATTATCCGGAGATTTTATCTGAAGCGAAATCTATTTTCCCGGAAACGTATTTCCCTGAAAGCTGGTGATCGGTGAACAGTGAACAGTAGGAAAAGGATTACCGTTTACTGTTTACTGTTTACTGTTTACCGTTTACCGTTTACCGTTTACAAAAAGAAGGAAAAATGCCAATTAAAAAAGTTAAAATGAATAATGGGA
>DATKLQ010000418.1:0-36579 GCA_035542335.1 Ignavibacteriaceae bacterium
TAAATCATTTTTATCAAACAATGAGACAAACTGATACCAGTTTAAATAATTAAAACAACGGTTTATAAGATATTTCCGGTCAATGTGTGAATATTTCTTTTGTTTGTCTTCGAGAATGCTTAAAAGAATATCGGGAGATATATTATAGTCCCAAATTACCTTTTTTAACAGTTCTTTTTTTCTTTCTTTCGATATATTCATATACTCTTTTACTATGGATGTATGATTGTATGGATGTATGATTGACGAGTCGTTTGGACTCGGCCGCTTCCACTTTTTAATGCTGAATGCCGAACGCCGACCATAAATTACGATTTCAGATTTACGATTTACGATTTCAGATTTACGATTTACGATTTTTGATTTACGAATTAGTTTTCGCTGCACTGTCATACTGAATTCATCCGCCTTGGCTCGCCGCCAAGGCGAGACAGGTTTCAGCTTCTCTTCTGAACGGGGAAGATTCCGAATCAAGTTCGGAATGACACTCCCTTTTACCGTTTACTGCTTTACCGTTCACTCTTTACCGATTAATGATTACCGACTCATGCTCATTATGCGCTTTTCGCCAGCCGAATATTACCAGCGTTTTAATTCCCAAAAGCGTGAATATAACTCCCCATATAGCAGCCAGAAGAATTTTGTAATCTTTTATTTCCATAGCACCTGCTGAAATTATCACCGCAACCAGAATGATAAGATAAATAAAATATATTACGGCAATACGTTTCTGTTTATCGACCTGAATGAACTTAAAGAGGTAGCCGTTTAAGGGAAAATGGAAAAGAGCATAGAGGGAATACCCTGCAACCATAAAAAGGAAAATATTTTTGAGAAGCTGTTCATTCACCGAAGAAGGGAGAAGCCCGGGGAAGAATATTACCGCAGCAATCATCGCCAATACATAGACCATAATGAAAGAAAATAACAGTAACAGAGATTTTTTGAGCATTTTCTCCGGATTCATATTTTCTGAAGAATAAATCATCCTTTCAATCAGATTGCCTATATAGAAAAGCGGCACTGTAAGTCCCCACGCAAATGTATAAGCATTGGCCGTACTTACAGGGAAATAATGGTTCACAATATATTTGTCGGCAACAAGCGCAAAGGGAACGGCGGAGTTAATAATAAATGCCGCACCTCCTACCTTGTATAAATCGATAAGATTTTTTCCTTCATTTTTCTCTTTAGCTATAAAAGGATAACAGCTAAGAAACCACAATAAACTCGACCCGGCGAGCGCAAGAAAAATATTCACTTTCAGAATAAGTACGGCAGGAATAATCAATAAGTGAAATACCGCAAAGGCAAGGGCAAGCTTTGTGTAATCTATATATTTTCCTGTGAATAACTGGCGGAAAACATAGATCCCTGAGATGCAGGAAAAAAGGCTGTATAAAAAAACAGATATAATTTGAAAGGGAGATGAAAAAGGACGAGAGAGCAGGTGGAGAATAGTTCCTGCAATAGAGAGATTAAGGAAGACGGAAAGAGACAAGAAAACCGGTGAAATGTTTACCCTGTTTACGGCAAAATCAAATCCGAATGAGCCGAACAGTATAAGTATTGAAGCTGTGTAATATGCCTTGTTGAAAAGATTGTAAGAGGATTCATCGAAAAAATATGCAATTAAAATCAGCACCAGCTTGCCCAGGAAAATCGTGCTGCCGATTAGGGTAAAACGCTGGATCGAGAATATATCTCTTTTATCGAAAAATGTTCTACGGAAGCCGCTTAGTTTCAAATTTTAAATATAAATGCATGGAAATAGGCTATCTTTCAATTCTGCTCCAGACAGCTTCAAGCCTATAATCTTTTATGAATGAGTTCAGGATATTGTAGTCTACCAGTTCTTCGGAATATTTCAATATGGCTTTAATATCGGAAAGATGTTTTCCGGAACCGCCTTCGAGGAAATAGTTGAGCTTCATTATAATGACATATTCCGGCGGTGCGGCATAAATTTTTTCGCCGTAAAAATCATATTCCCTGATATTACCTAATCCCCATTTTTCAAGTTTATTATTTCCCGCTATATATATATCCGCTTTAAATCCCGATTCAAAATGAAGGATATTAAAATGTCCGTGCGATTCTCTTTTGCATTCAATCCTTACGACTTCTACAGGCGGGAAATAAAATTCATCGGCAGGAAAAAAGCCGGCTAAATCCGGAATTTCCTTTTCATTTAATTTGATTACCAGGTCTATATCATGTGTCATCCTTGGTTCACCGTATATAATTGAAGCGATCGAGCCGGTTACCATGTAATTTATTTTTGCACGATTGAACCTGGATATAAAAATTTTAAAAAGATCAGCTTCGGGCATGCAGGAATATTTCTTTCACTTTTTTTTCAATCTCCGCTTCGGAAAGCTCCGGGTAATCCTTCGCTAAAGCCGCTTTTCTCAGTTCTTTTGCCGAATAATAAAGCTTAAGAGACAATTCCAGCTTTTTTTGAGGACTCATTTTGGAGATTATTTGTTCCTGTTCGGAAAGCATAGCTTAAATTTTACTTTATAAGGAAAGTTTCACGCAAAGGCCGCAAAGTGCGCAGAGAAAATGATCAGTAAAACTTAACATTAGATTTATATCAGAATTAAACTCTCTCTCTAATGGTCAGCATAACTATTTCCCTCTATCTTTTTTATCCAGGAATTTGACCGTTGTCATTTCAATAAATTTAAATACTTCCACGGGTGAAATTTCTTTACCGGGCATATAGACAACAGGAATTTTTTCAACATCATGGTACGAAAGCAGGCATTTAAGGTAGATCGATTCCTGAAATTCAGGATGTTTTTTCTTAGCCAGCGAAATTAAATCTTCCAGGGGATATTCCTGCAGAATGAAGTAGAGATCCACATAATCTTTATATAATGCCCTCGTTAATGCCAGAAGTTTCATTACGCCTATTTCCTTAACCTGGGCAATTTGTACATATTCAGTTGTAACCAACGTGAGTAAATTTTCATATCCTACTTTGAAAAATGAACTTTTAACCTCATTATTGATCATTATAGTCAAAGTATTTTCTTCAGCCTGAATTATACTTAAAATGAATTCCGGCAGCAATTCTTTTAATCGATCAAACAGATTTATATTATCAAACTTTTTATGTGTAAAAAAATCAAAATCCTCGGAAATACGATGACCTAATTGCAGCGCCAAACCTGTTCCGCCTGCCAGGTAAAAGTTTTTTCCGAGCATCTTTAATTTTTTCAGTAAAGAAAATCTGCTGCCGTCAAGCGACTCGTAATAGATTTTCATTGTGCCCAGATCTCATAATGCTGAACTAATACATTCCAGAAATTATTGCTCCTGGAATCCAGCAGCTGTTTCCCTTTTTGCAGTAAAAATGATTTTATCTCTTCTCTCTTAATGTTCCTTAAGATAAATCTTACGGCATCAGTATCCCCATACAATAAAATTCTGCCGAGAATAAAATTTTTGTGCAGGGATAGATCAAGCCGATCGAAATGCGCATCCCAAAAATATTTTTTAAATTGAATAGGAAGCTTATCCATTTGGATTTAACTTAAAGGGCAGGATTAATGAACTCGGTTTTAAATTGAATCAGCTTACATCATCCCTGAAAAAATCTTCATGCTCAATCATCATATTCAGTTTTCATTGATCAAGCATTCGGCATCATCCATCATCCAAACATCTCTATGGACTAGGCTTTTACAACCTTCCCGTTAACGAGCCCGTTCTTCCGGAATGCATTCCGCGTATCGATAATTAAATTTGCATGCTTATAGATAAAATCATAATCATAATTTGTATGATCGGTGCTGAGAACTATAAGATCGAATTTCTTTATGTTCTGCTCATTTAGCTCAACCGATTCCAGGTCGTAATTATATTTCCTGGTTTTCCAAAGCTTCTTTATATAGAGATCGTTGTAAGACACATCCGCGCCTCTTTCCGAAAACAGCTCAATAAGGCGGAGCGAGGGGGATTCACGCACATCGTCGATGTCTTTTTTATATGCAATCCCCAGTATTAAAACTTTAGATCCCTTTAAAGATTTTTTCCTTTCATTCAATGCTTCAGAGGCTCTCTGAACGACATAATAGGGCATGTGAGTATTTATTTCACCGGCAAGCTCAATAAATTTCGTATTAACCTCGTATTCACGCGCTTTCCAGGTTAAATAGAAAGGATCAATCGGGATGCAGTGGCCTCCCAATCCGGGTCCGGGGTAAAACGGGTGGTACCCGAAAGGTTTTGTGGATGCCGCTTCGATTACTTCCCATACGTCTATATTCATCCTGTCAAAAACCATTTTCAATTCATTAACAAGAGCTATATTAACCGAACGGTAAATATTCTCGAGAAGCTTTGTAGCTTCTGCCGCCCTTGTAGAAGATACGGGAACAGTTTTTACGATTATGCTGCCGTATAATGCATTTGCAGCTTCCAAACATTTCGGCGTATAGCCCCCGACAACTTTCGGTATGGTGGCAGTGCTGTATTTTGCATTATTGGGATCCTCCCGTTCAGGGGAAAATGCCAGGTAAAAATCTTCGCCGACTTTAAATTTCTTCCCGCCTTTTATCCCTTTCTGGATATTCGGTGCATCTTCAAAAAGAGGAAGCAGGATCTCATCCGTTGTCCCGGGATATGTAGTAGACTCCAGGGAAACGAGCTGGCCTTTCCGCAGATATTTAGAAACCATGTCTGCCGTATTTACGATATATGTCATGTCCGGTTCACGGTGCTCGTTCAGCGGGGTAGGCACGCATATAATGATCGCGTCGGCTTCGGGCAGCCTGGAAAAATCCGAAGTTGCGGTGAATTTCTTCGAGCTTACGGCTTCTTTGATCTTTTCCTCTTTAATATGCTTAATATAGCTTTTCCCCTCCAGGAGCAGCGGAATCTTTTTTTTATCAACGTCAAACCCGATTACATCGAATCCTTTTTTTGCAAATTCCAGGGCCAGCGGTAATCCGACGTATCCAAGCCCGATTATACCGACTTTTGCAGTGCGGTTTTTAATTTTATCCAGTAATTCCATTTTCCCTCAATTAAATTTTAATGTTTTTTTGTTTCGGTAATAATGATTAAATAACGAATCCCGGTCAGCTTCCCCCAAATTAAGATGCAAGTTTCCGGCTGAGCACATTCACAATTCTTTCCGCGGCTTTCCCGTCCCACAGCTCGGGAATTTTCCCGCATTTTTTTTCTCCGTTTAAAACTTTTTCGGCAGCTTCCTGCACCTTTTTTAAGTCGGTGCCTATAAGCTGGTTTGTACCGATTTCCACCGTGACGGGCCGTTCAGTATTTTCTCTTACAGTTATGCATTGAACGCCGAGGTAAGTTGTTTCTTCCTGTATTCCCCCGCTGTCCGTAATTACCAGTTCTGCATTCTTGGTTAATCCGAGAAAATCAATATACCCGATAGGATCAGTAAGAAGAACATTTTCGGATAAATCATTTTCCAGCCCCGATTCTGCAAGATTCTTTTTTGTCCTGGGATGCACGGGAAAAATTATTTTTTTCTTTTTTCCCAGATTATTTAAGGTTAAAATCAGTCCGGAAAGAAAAGAGCCGGAATCGACGTTTGAAGGCCTATGAAGAGTAACCAGCACATAATTATTTTTTTCAAGGTTAAGCTCGTTAAGTATTCCGGAGCTTTCTGTTTTCGGAAGATATTGAATTAAGCTGTCAATCATTACATTGCCGACAAGATAAATCTTGTCTTCGTCCACTCCTTCTTTTTTCAGGTTATTTATACCGCTTTTTTCGGTTACAAATAGAAAATCCGATATAGAATCGGTAAGAAGCCTGTTGATTTCCTCGGGCATTGTACGATCAAAGCTCCTTAAACCGGCTTCAACATGGACCACTTTTACATTCAATTTTGAAGCAACAAGGCTGCATGCAATAGTTGAATTTACATCGCCCACCACGATAATTATATCCGGCTTTTCCTGCAGAAGAATTTTTTCAAATTCAATCATCACTCTTGCCGTCTGTTCGGCATGCGAGCCGGAACCTACTCCCAGATAAAAATCCGGGTAAGGCAGTTCAAGATCATCGAAAAAAATTTTGGACATCTTTTCATCGTAATGCTGCCCGGTATGACAGATAAGATGCTCAATATCTGAATGATTGATACCCTTTTTCAGAAAAGCTTTATGAATCGGAGCTACTTTCATAAAATTAGGGCGTGCACCGACAACCGAAATAATCTTACTCAATATTGAAATTCGCTTAGTATTAAAATGATTTTCTTGAGTGGACAATTTATGCAAAACGGCATTTTTTATGCCGAGAGGAAAAACACAGCTTCGCAAGGTGAGTCACTTTATAATGTCTCAACTGTACTAAATCCGCAGCATTGTGCTTTATAATAATACATTTCTGCCCGATAAATTTACAAAAATCAAAGATGAAGTGCTTCGTAATAATTGCCCCCGATTTAAATGTATTTTCCGGAACTATATTAATTTCTATTTGACAGGAAGAAATTATCTTATGACAAAATATGATATTATCTGTCTTTCAAGAATATTTTATCGGAGGCAAATCTGGTAATTTTGTCCAAAGGATCCTTCGGATAATTTTGTAATCCTGTCCAAAAGGATCCTTTGGATAATTTTGTAATTAATTGTCTTGCCTTTGGCTCTGCCGGTTGAATAGTTTTAATAGAATAAGTTAAAGCAGCACTCCCCTAAGAATCACAATAGCGACGCTGAAATAAATTACAAGCCCTGTTACGTCTACTAATGTAGCAACAAAAGGTGCGGAAGAAGTAGCAGGATCGAACCCAAGCTTTTTTAGAATAAAGGGAAGCATTGAACCGGAAAGGGTTCCCCACATTACAACGCCGATCAATGAAACCGATACGGTTAGACCGATTAGTATCCAGTGCACACCGTATATATTTGAAAATGATTCCCAGACGAAAATCCTTAGAAAACCTATAGAACCCAATATTACACCCAAAAGAAGCCCGGCAAGAATTTCTCTTTTCATTATATTGAGCCAATCCCTCAAAGTAATTTCCCCGAGAGCCAAAGCTCTTATAACAAGAGTCGAAGCCTGGGAACCTGAGTTTCCCCCGGAAGAAATTATAAGCGGAACGAACAATGCAAGAACAACGGCCCTTGCAATTTCATCCTCAAAAAAACCCATAGCCGATGCCGTAAGCATTTCACCGATAAAAAGCGCCGTAAGCCAGGTAGCCCTTTTCTTTACCATTCTGAGGATGGGGATTGTCGAATAAGGTTCTTCAAGGGCTTCAACTGCGGCTAGTTTATGGATATCTTCGGTTGCCTCTTCTTCCGCAATATCCAGCACGTCGTCAATAGTTACAATTCCGATCAATGCACCCGAGGCATCAACGACGGGAAGCGCAGTTCTGTCGTATCTTTTAAAGACCTCGACGGCATGTTCCTGGTCATCAGTTACCTGCAGAGCGACATAATTTTCATCCATCAGGTCTGCTACAATCTGGTCCGGCTGTGCAAGAAGTACATACCTGATCCTTATATCGTCAATTAGTTTTCCTTTATCATCAACCACGTAAATAACATTGAGCGTTTCACTGTCCTGCCCGAATTCCCTGATATAGTTAAGAACCCTATTGATATTCCAGTCCGGCTTAACTGCGATGTAATCCGGAGTCATTAATCTTCCGACGCTGTTTTCAGGGTAGCCGAGCAGCGTAACGGCAGTCTTTCTTTCTTCCGGCGAAAGCAGGGTAATTAATTGTTTTGCGGCTGTGCTCGGCAGCTCTTCAAGGAGGGCTGTACGATCATCGGGCGACATTTCGTTCAGGATAGAAGCGACCTCTTCCTTTCCCATTGCCTTCAGCAGGTTCATCTGCATATCTAAATCCATATATTCAAATGTGTCGGTTGCAAGCTCGGGATTAAGAAGGCGGAAGACGATTACCTGGTCGCTTTCGGAAAGTTCCCCCATTAATTCTGCAATATCGGCGGGAGTCCATTCAGCCAGAATCTCCTTTAAGGTGCTAAGCTGGCGTTTTTCGATTAGATCCGTTATCTCAGGTTTTAACAATAAGCTTAGCATTTGGATCTCCTTGTATTCTGGTTGAAGAGGTTGATTAAATTCTACATTTTAGATTTTATTTTTATATAAAACGGAATGAAAAATATATTTTTCAAATTCAAAAAACAATGAAGAGGAAGGTAGAGAGGGATAGGGGTATAAAGGTATGGAGTATGGACTATAGAGTATGGAGTATGGAGTAGATTAAATAAAAATTTTTTTAATATTAAGCATTTATACAAAATTTATAATATTTATGTTTAAAGTTTCAATATATTTTTCTTTATATTATAAATTAGTGCAGCCTAAAAAAATCTCGCAAAATCTACATGTTCAACCGAGAGCATGATTGCATGACTGCATGGATGTATGATAAGAAACCTTTAAGCCAAGAGTATGAATGTATGATTGTATGGATGTATGATAAGAAACCCTTAAGCCGGGAGCATGTATGCATGACTGCATGGATGCATGATAAGAAAACGTTTCCCATTCTTCCTTTTCCCTTATTCTCTCTTCCATTTTCCATCCGGCTTCGTCCGACAAAGTCGGACTTCGCCGGGACAGGTCTTCCATCTTCCTCAGCATTTACCTTATTTCCTTATTTCCTTATACCCCTATACACTTATACCCTATACCCTATATCCCATCACCCCTATACCTGCACTGCTGTATGAGCACAATCATCGTTGATGAAAATATTGCATTGGGAACCGAAGCTTTCTCCGGGCTTGGGAAAGTTGAACTGCTCCCCGGAAGAAAGATTAATAGGCAATCCTTATCCGGTGCCGAAGCTTTAATCGTCAGATCAATTACAAAGGTAAATGAGGATCTCCTGCGGGGTACACCGGTTAAGTTTGTCGGAACGGCAACGATCGGGACAGATCATATAGATACGGGTTATTTAGCCTCGGCAGGAATTAAATTTGCCGATGCTAAAGGATGCAATGCGGATGCAGTTACCGAGTACGTCTTCGCAGCAATCTTCGACATACTTAGTTTAAAAAAGATAAACCTTACGGACAGAGCAATGACAATCGGGATTGGAGGAGTAGGAAATATCGGGAGCAGGGTTGTAAAAGTTTCGGAATCAATAGGAATAAAAGTTCTTAAAAATGATCCCCCCCTGCAAAGGAGTTCCGGCAGAAATGATTTTGTTCCTCTTGAGGAAATCTTGAAGGCGGATATAATCACATTCCATGTCCCCCTGAATATGGAAGGAATAGATAAAACATTTCACTTAATAGACGAAAAGAGGCTCTCCGGGTTGAAGGAGGGATGCATCCTGATCAATTCCTCCCGCGGTCCTGTGGTTAAAAACTCTTCACTTAAAAATATCTTAAAGAAGAAGAAAATTACGGCAGTTTTAGATGTATGGGAGCACGAACCTTCGGTTGATACGGAGCTTTTAGAGAATATAGAAATCGGAACGCCGCATATCGCAGGTTATTCTTTTGAGGGAAAGCTGAACGGAACCCGGATGATCTATTCGGCTCTTTGCAAATTTCTAGGTGCAAAAGACCGTAAGGATGAATGGCTTTCACTTTCTCACGGAATAAATGATAAAGCAATAATTTTTAATGAGGATTTAAACATAACGGATTCGCTTAATTACATCTTTAAAAAAGTTTATGATATAAGGAGGGATGATGCCGGACTGAGGAATATGATCAAGCTTCCTTCAGGCGAGCAGGGATCTTTTTTTGATCAATTAAGGAAACAGTATCCTTTAAGGAGAGAACTCAGCAATTATTCGGTTCATTTAAAGAAGAAAAATCCCGAATTGGAAAGGATCCTTAAAGCTTTCAGGATGAAGATCGAATATATTTAATTACTTTCCTGCTTTGGCAGGCGGAATTCGACCGGGATTACCATTTGAACCGTCACCGGCTTTCCTTTTTGCAGTCCCGGTTTAAATTTTGTATAAAATACGGTAAGACGGGCAGCCTCGTCGCATCCATAGCCGATTCCCTCAACTACAACCGCATTTTTCACTTCACCGTACTGGTCGATAAGCGCGGACACTTTTACAGTCCCTTCAATCCCCTTTTGCTGGGCAATAGCAGGATATCTAAGTCTCTTATATATCGATTCCATTCCCCCGGCAGGCTCCGGCATCACTTCCGGGTTTATATAATATAAAGGCGCTTCTGCAATATTTTCATCCTCGGCAACAGGAGGTATAGGCGCACTTGTATTTTTTCCTTGCGTTTCACTCTCTCTCTTAACCAGCTTTCTAACTTTTTTAACTACTACTTTGCTCCGGTTTTCGCTCAAAGTTTCCCAGGGATCGGTACCTATTACTCTCTTTCCATCCTGGTAATTCAAATCGGTTAAATATGTTCCTGCCGAATCGAATAATGAAGTAGGCCCCTCTCTTTTACCATCCTGGACATTAACCGTCTCGGAGAGCTTACCGTTTTGATTATAAATTTTTACCAGGCCGTTTACCTTCCCGTTAACATAATTACTTTCTTCTTCAATCAGTCCGTTCTCGAAATAAAATTTTGCTTCTCCTTCCCGAACATTATTTTTAAGAGTAACTACGGATTTAATTTTTCCGTCCTGGTAATAGCTGGTATCGATTTTTTCCTGGGGATAAGCACTGTATACCAGGAAGAGAGACAGAAGATAAATATTACATTTCATCATAATTTAAAATTTATATTCCGGAAAAATAAACTTAAGCTTAAAATTATTGCAGTCATAAAGAATGCCACAAGGCCGGTCTTTATGCATTAAAGAAAAAGCCTATAAGCAATTTATTGATTTTTTACATAAGGCTGCTTATGTTCGTATACTAATCTGCTCAAATAATCTTTTTCTTTTCAAGTTTTCATACCGGCAGATAACGCTCTCATTTTTTAAAGAATCAATAATTAATATAAAATGAAAGGAGAATTATGAATTCTGGAAAAAGAAAATCGCTGCTCTTTTTCGGAACTGCTTTTTTATTCTTAATGATTAGCGGCAGTTCCTCCGGGCAGTTCAGGACACCCCGGCCGTCTCCCAATGCTTCTGTAAATCAGCTGGTCGGAGTTACCGATATTACAATTCATTATTCCCGCCCGGGAGTAAAAAACCGGGTAATTTGGGGAGAGCTTGTACCTTACAACCAGGTTTGGCGAACCGGGGCAAACGAGGTTACTTCAATTACATTTACCGACCCGGTAACGATTTTCGACGAAAACGGGACCGGAACCAAGCTGGAAGCCGGCACTTATGGAATCCACACCATACCGGCTCAAAATGAATGGACCATTATTTTCAGCAAGAATACGGAAGCGGGGGCAAGCTCCGATTATATACAGGAAAATGATGCATTGAGAATAAATGTTAAACCGGCTCAGTCCGATTTCCAGGAAAGATTAATTTTTACTTTTTCAGATCTTACCGACAGCTCTGCATCGGTAAACCTAATGTGGGAAAAATTAAAAGTAAGCTTTAAAATAGAGGCTGCCACAAGGGATCTGATCATGGCAAAAGCCGAGCAGTCAATTGACTGGAACACCCCGATGCAGGCTGCCAATTACTGTCTCCAAAATAGTACCGACCTGGATAAGGGTATGAAATGGATTAATATTTCAACAATGATAAATGAGAATTACTGGAATACCCGTCTGAAAGCAAGATTCCTGGAAAAAACCGGGAACAAAGCTGAAGCGATTACATTGATGGAGAAAGCTCTAGAAATGGGTAAAAAGATGGAGCAGAAACCGTTTGACTATGATCAGATGGAAAAGCTTTTGGCGGAATGGAAGGGGTAGGATTGGTTGTAGTTTGTGGTTTGTAGTAGGTTGGAACGCCATTAGTCATTGATCAATAGTCATTGATCAATAGTCATTAGTCTTTGGAGGATAAACAGGTAAACTATGAAGGGCTGGGCGGCACATATCATTCCTATGAACCTGCCTCCCGATAGGCGAGTATCGGAATCTTCTTACGTTCAGAAATGAAAGGGATGCGAAGAAGATGCTGAAACCTGTCTCGCTTTGCGATCCAAGGCAGGCAAGTTCAGCATGACAGGGCAGGGCAGTAGAGAGAGTGTGTCATTCCGAACTTGATTCGGAATCTTCCTTAGTCAGAAGAGATGATGAACGAAGAAGATGCCGAAACCTGTCTCGCCTTGGCGGCGAGCCAAGGCGGATGAATTCAGTATGACAGTGCAGTATAGAAGATGCTAAAATGAATTCACCATGACAGTGCAGCGAAGAAGATGCGAACTAATTCGTAAATCAAAATTCGTAAATCTGAAATCGTATATCTGAAATCTGAAATTACCTTTTATAGTCACCTGTTGTTAAATGCCAAGGCTTTTAATCTTTAAATTTTTAAATTTTTTAATCTTTGAATTTTATAATCCTTCTTCCATTTTCCATTTCCTTTTGCCTACTGCCAATTGCCTACTTTCTCTTTCTCTTTCTCTTACTCTTTCTCTTACTCATAGTACCTGTCTCTTCTATTCGCAGCTTTCATGCATTCTTCGGAGCAGCAGTAATCATATTTGTGCTTGCAACCGGGGCAGACTACAAATATTTTGTCGCAATCGAGATTATGGCAGTTAATGTAGTAGGCGGAAGGTGCACCGCATAAGCTGCACCGGGCAGTATATTTCAAATCTTCCCTAGCGTTTGGTTCAATTACTTTCCTGTCATCGAAGACAAAAACGCCCCCTTGCCAATATGTATCCGGAAAATTTTTTACATAAGAGATTATTCCTCCGTCGAGCTGATAGACTTCTTTAAATCCCTCTTTCAGAAGGTAAGCAGAAGCCTTCTCGCACCGGATTCCCCCCGTGCAGTATGTAACCACAGGTTTGTTTTTATATTCATTCAAATGCCTGACTGCATCAGGCCATTCGCGGAAATTTTTTATATGCGGAGTAAGCGCATTCCTGAATTTACCTATTTTGCTTTCATACCAGTTCCTGACATCGACAATTATAAAGTCTTTTTTATTTTCATAAAAATTCAGAAGCTCTGCGGGGTTCAGTCTTTTCCCTGAAGAAATCGCTTTTTCCTTTTCATTAAAAAAAGATATGCTTGAATTAACAAGCTCTCTTTTTAACCGCACATGCATTCGGGAATAAACAAAATTCCCGGTTTGATCTTCTTTAAACACTATATTTTTAAATAATTCATATTCAGTAAGGAATGCTTTAAATTTTTCCGCGCTTCCTGCGGGGCCGGAAATATTTCCGTTGATGCCTTCGGCTGCAATATAAACTTTTCCTTTTAATTGCTCTCCTAGGCAGAATGAAAGCATTTTTTCCGCAATAATTTTCGGCTCTTCAATAAAAATATATTTGTAAAAAGATAGAAGCAGGAAACGCTGCATATTGGTTTATAAAAATTATTAAAGAAAATTCCATGACACAGATTAAAATCTGTGCTGCTGAAATTAATTAAAAGCCGGGTATTCTAATGTGTGTGGGGACGCTAAATTTGATTTTTTGGGAATATTACAGTGAAAACCGAACCTTTATCTTTTTCGCTGCTTACTTTTATTTCCGAATTATTAATATCCACATATTTTTTTACCAGAGCTAAACCCAGGCCGTTTCCCTCAAATTCTCTTTTATATCCTACATTCTCCTGTGAGAAAGGGCTGAACAAATTTGCCTGGTATTCCTTCGACATTCCAATACCTGTATCTTTGACATCCACGCAGATCTTATCGCCTTTATTTTCATAAACTTTTACGGCAACGCTTCCTCTTTTTGTATACTTCACGGCATTACCTATAAGATTCTGGAAAATCTGTATCAGGGTGTACTTGTCAGCTTTTATATCGGAATTCTTGGATTCATTCAGAAAGCTTATTGAAATATTTTTCTCAACGCTTAAAGATTGGAAGTCCCTGACCAGTTCGCATAATATTTTGTCGAGCTGTATAACCTCAAAATTCGGTTTATAGTTGCCTGCCTGGACCGAAGACATATTAAGGATTAAATCGATCGTTCTTAAGAGTCTTTTACCCGAACTGTTGACAGCTTCAAGCAATAGTTCTTTTTCCTTGTTCAGGCAGGCTGCTTCATCTGCAAGAAGGGGGGTTGCATTTAGTATAATATTTAAAGGTGTTCTGATTTCATGCGACATCTGCGCAAGAAAAGCGGTTTTAAGCCTGTCGGACTCTTCCGCTTTTTCCTTTGCAACAAGCAGCTCCTTTTCAACCTTTTTCCTTTGACTGATGTCGATTATCTGGTCGATAAAATGAAGGGGTTCTCCTTCATCATCCCTGACCAGAACCGATTTTGCGATTGCATATATTATATCGCCGTCTTTTCTTAAAAAACGTTTTTCAATATAGATGTTTGGATGAATCTCATCGATTAGATCCTTATGAAGCTTTTCAAGCACCAGGATATCATCCGGGTAGATAAGGCTCTCCGTATCTTTTCCAATCAGTTCCGTTTCAGAATAGCCGACTGTTTCGCAAAAAGCCTTATTTACTTTCAAAATTTTTCCCTCCGGTGAATTTATAACCATTCCGATTGGTGCTAATTCAAACAGAAGCCTGAAGTGTTCTTCGCTTTGCCGCATCGAGAATTCAGCCATCTTCCTTTGATTGATTTCCAAATTCAATTCGCCGACCTTATCCCGGAATAAATTTTTTATCTGCTTATTAAGATTATCTATCTGCCCGCTGGCCTGCTCCAGGTTCATTGCCATAAAATCGAATGCTTTCGTAAGCCCTTTGAGCTCATCATTTGACGAATATTTTATCCTTTGGCTCAGGTTCCCTTTAGAAATCATTTCAGCTAGGCGTGTTATTTTATCAATCGGGCGGGTGAACATGCTGCTGATAAGCGAAACGAGAAAAATATTTATTATAAATAATATTACGCTTACAATTCCAACGCTTATTTTTAATCTCCCGATTTCATTATTTAGTTTAGTTAATGAATACCCGAGAAATATTTGTCCGAGAATATGATTCTTTAAAATAATCAGTTCGGTTTTTCTCAAAATAATTTTATCATCTTCAATTTTTTCTTTTTCCTGGGTGGTCTTGAATTTATACTTCTCAGCCGCCGATAAATTATATGATCTGATTATAGTGCCCCCCGTATCGGTTATCACCATATACACAATCCGGTTTGCCGACAACTGTGAATTGATCGATTCATCCATTGCGCTGATCCCGGATGATAATTCAAATCCGGAAGCCAATGCAATACTTTTTAAGCCGACTTCGGCGTTGTCCATGAAGGCATTTTTCCGCTCATCTTCAAATCTCTGGCTGAAATAGAAAAAAATAGTAATGGAAATGAATGCTGTGATTATTGAGGCAGAGATGGTAAACTTTACCCTTAGTCTAGAAAACCAGGATTTTATATTTTGAGCGAAATTCATGATTATAGCTGAAAATTATCCCGATTATTTTATAGTATTCTATTTTAACAATAATCAAGCCAGCAATAAAAACGGAAAAAAGTAATTAATTTTAATTTTTTGAGAAAAAACCAATTAAATCTGTTTATTCGATTATAAATGAGGTATAATTAAGAAAAGATATTCATTTTGCCGAGCCTTTTTTAACCAGCATTACACCGGCAATAATTATCAACGCGGAGATAAAAATGATGAGATCCAGCCGTTCATTAAGCACAAACCATCCCAGGAAGACGGCAATGAGAGGATTGATATATGCATAGGTAGAAACCAGCGGCAGCGGAAGATTGGTAATTGCATAAATGTAAGAACCATATCCGAAAATCGATCCGATCAAAGTGAGGTACGCAAATGACAAAAATCCTGAAGAGGAATAATGCAGATTAGATGCTTCCCCCAAAATGAATCCCAGAACGGTTTGTGCGCCGCCCGCAATTAACATCTGCACGGCGGCAGATGTCATAGGATGCACCGATACTGCTTTATGCTTTGAGAAAACAGACCCGGTAGCCCAGGCTATCACTGCTCCCATTATACTTAAGGCCCCGATTAAATAAGAAGTGTCAAGCAATTCTTCAAAATGACTCCCGAAGATTAAAGCTACACCTGCCAGGCCAAGAACCAATCCCAGGATTGATGTGAAGCTGATTTTTGTGTCCTTATAAAAAGCGGATTGAATTCCTACCATCCAGAAAGGAGTCGTTGTAATAAGTAAAGCAGTCAACCCGCTGCTCACCCATTGTTCGCCGAAAACCACGAGTCCGTTTCCGAATCCGAGCAATGCTATTCCCGTAACGGCAATCGGCAGGATATCGCGTCTTTCAGGCAGTTTATATTTTTTAAATTTTAAATAAATTATCAAGACTGTACCGGCAAAGAGCCAGCGTAATCCTGCAAAAAGCATCGGAGGGAGATCTGCTACACCGATCCTTATGGCCAGGTAGGTTGTTCCCCAAATTATGCAAACAGCAATCCATGCCAAATAGGGTTTAGATTTATTTTTAGTCATCAGAAAAGCCGGATATGAAATCCATCTGTTAATGGTTAAAAGCAAATGGTTAATCGGCTGAGAAAAACCACTAATCTTTATAGAATTTAGAGATGAAATTTAATTAATGCCGTATCCGGAAGGAAATTCCCGTACCGATGAACCAGTTATCGGACGGATTGCGCAAAAATAACCCTGAAGAAAGATCAACCTGCAGATCTTCATGAAGCAGATAAGCCAGGCCTGCATCAATATTAAAGGAAGCCGAGTTTTTAGGAGAAACACTTCCAAAGAGTTCCGTAAACATCCCGATTTTTCCGGCAAGCTCAATCGCTAATGAGCCGCTGTAAAAATAATTTATTACTTCATCTGGGCTTTGCCAAACGCTGCCTATATTATAAGAGATTGAGAAAGGACCGGCTACAGGGTGGGATAAAGCCAAGATAATTTCGGGCTCAACTTTTTCAGGCTTTAAATTCTTATTCCCTAAAGGAAGATTGAAATGAAGCAATACTGCAGCATCCGGCAAAGTTTGTTCATCTCTCAGCAGCTGAACTTTAGTCCCCAAAAGGATTCCGTTTATCCCATTTATTCTTTCAGTTAATCCGGAAGATGTTTCCTCCCTAAATAGATATTCAGTTCCTGCTCTCAGCTCTAAAAACGGAAAGACCCCATACCTCAAAAGAATACCCGGGATGCTTACAGTTTCAGATTTCAAATCAGCCCCATCTATTTCTTCCATGTTCCTTTGAAATAAAAATCCGGATTCGATTTGAATTGCATGAGAAGTGACAGTAACAGCGGATTCAGTAATGTCAGGCCTGTCTGTTATTAATTCATCAACAGTCTGTGCATCCGATTGATTCCCGATAAAAAATAATCCCGATAAAAATGCCGTACATGCAGTTTTAAGGCGACTCATCTCTGCTCAACATCGATTGGTATAGCCAGCACAGGAATCCTGAGCTTATGGCGGACTTCATTCGCGGTGGAACCGTATACAATATCTTTTATGAATTTATGCCCGTGGCTTCCTACTATAAGAAGTTCAAGCCCTTCAAGCCTGCAGATCCTTGCTATTTCGTTTTCAGGTTCCCCTCCGCCTATTGCAACGTGCGTTGTAAAACCTTCCGATTTGAGCTTTTCGGAGATATTTTCCAGGTAAATGTTCATTTGCTGGGCACTTTCATCTGCAACCATACCGCCTATAAATCTCCCGGCTACAGACTCTACACAATGTATTAAATAGAGTTCGGAAGTCACCATCTTCAAGAAAGGCAAGGCTCCCTTTAAGATCTGTTCATCTCTCCTGGATTTTCCCTCCAGGGCAATCCCTATCTTTTTATAGATTTCAGTTTTATTCATAGTAAACGGAATTTTTCTCCCATATGGAAATGATTTCCTAATGAATAACTTTTCAAGCTTTTCTTTTTTAAAGTAAGGCTCAACTGCAATCCACAGTAAAAGCGCCACCAGAAAAATAACAATAGGAAGGACTAGAAACCTAATTATAATTCCTGAAGCTCCCAAATCCGAAATATGGCCCCCGATAAAATCCAGAACCAGCTTAAGGTTTAAAAATATAATCAGGCTTGCAGCTATCCAGGCAAGGATTTTGATTTTATACTTCGATGCAAACTCGCCCATTTTGTTTTTATCGGAAGTGAAATGGAGCAGTGGAATAATAGCAAAAGGAAGCTGAAGAGATAATATAACTTGTGAAAGGATAAGGAGGGCATCAATTGATTTGTCCCCGGAGACTTTTATTAAAATTATAGTAGGAATTATTGCAATTAATCTAGTAATAATCCTTCTGAGCCACGGCCTCATCTTCAAGCCTATAAATCCCTCCATTACAATCTGGCCGGCAAAAGTTCCGGTAATTGTTGAGGACTGCCCGGCAGCAAGCAATGCGATTCCGAATGCAATGGGGGCAAAGCTGTTGCCGAGGAGCGGGGCTAATAATGCATGTGCATCAATAATTGAAGCGATATTCGAATGCCCGCTTGAAAAGAAAACGGAAGCGGCAAGGATCAATATTGCCGCATTGACGAAAAAAGCTCCGTTGAGGGCTACTATTGAATCGATCAGATTAAACCGGTTTGCCTCTTTTAGGCCTGTCTGGGATCTTTTAACATTCCTAGATTGGACTAGCGCAGAATGCAGGTAAAGATTGTGCGGCATTACGGTAGCGCCGATTATACCAAGACCAATATACAATGCATTGCCGTTCAATACAGATGGTATGAATCCCCGTGCAATCTCATTAAGCGCCGGTTTAGATAAAAACATTTCGAAGGCGAAACAAACTCCTATCGTTGCAACAAGTGCAAGTATAAAAGCTTCCATCTTTCTTATGCCGAAGGAGAGAAGCAGCATTAATATAAGGACATCAAAAGCAGTGATTATAACCCCCCAGAAGAGCGGTATGCCGAAAAGAAGATACAGCCCGACTGCAGAGCCGATAACCTCGGCCAAATCGCAGGCTGCAATTGCTATTTCACATATGATCCATAAAAGGTAGTTTAAAGGTTTCGGATAATGATCTCTGCAGGCCTGGGCCAAGTCCCTGCCGTAAACAATTCCTAGTCTGGCCGAGAGTGTTTGGAAAAGTATAGCCATCATATTGGCAAGGAGGATAATCCAAATTAATTTATAGCCGAACTGCGAACCGCCGGCTAAATCGGTTGCCCAGTTCCCGGGATCCATATACCCTACCGATACCATGAAGGCAGGACCGGTAAAATAAAAGAGCCTCTTTAAAAAACTCGAAGTATGGTTTATGTTTATTGTCGAGTGAATTTCCGATAAAGATTTATCGGCTACTAATTGATCGTGATTCATGCTATTTCTTTTTAACTTCTATAAATATATTCTCTGCCAGCTTCTTTGTTATATTCCAAGGATTTTCCCTTACCCTGATCTTTAAAGAATTGTCAAAGTTTCTTTTTTCTTCAACTACGATAATTTCATTCAATGCAATCCCGATTTCTGAAATGTAGTTCAGGAATTTTTCGTCGAAATCATTTACCCTTACGACCTTTCCCGATTCTCCTTCAGGCAGATCGGCCAGGGCAATATAATTTTTTTGTCTGGGCAGTTTCCCTTCCTTGGATGGGATTGGGTCTCCGTGCGGATCAAACTCCGGGAAATCCAGCATTTCTTCCATTCTATTAATCAGCTCGTCCGATGATGAATGTTCCAGCCTGTTTGCTTCGTCATGTACTTTATCCCACGGCAGCCCGACTATCTGATTTAAAAAAACTTCCCAGATCCTGTGTCGGCGTACCATATTTTTTGCGAATGTCTCACCGAATTCTGTAAGACTGATTCCCTTATAAGGTTCATAATCTATATAGCCTTCATTGGAGAGCTTTTTAAACATATCCGTAACTGCTGCATTGGAAACATTAAGCTTTTCGGCAATTGTATTTGCCTTAATCATACCTTTAGCATCTTTATTCTTATAAATGATGCTTAAATAATCTTCTTTAGAGATATTCTGCAATTTTAAGTTTCTTTTTAATTAAAATTTAAGCTAGCTTAAATTTAAAAGCTGTGCTTTATTTCATACGGGATATTTTGATTGCCTCTGCCATCCGGCGCCAGGAATTGTAACTTGTATATTAAACATTCATCTAAGGATAAAAAGGAGAATGAAATGCTTACGGTAAACATAATTGTATTTGCATTAGCGGCGGTTTTAGGTTTAACGATGGCAGTTCCTTTATTGCAGGGGAAACCGACTCCAAAACCGGTAGTAGTCCTCCATGGCCTTGCTGCTGCAACCGGCCTGATAATTTTAATACTATTCGCCGTTAAAAATCCATCGGCGCCTATAGCATCCCTGGTCATTTTTATTATTGCCGCTATCGGAGGCTTTATCCTTCTTACCAATGATCTTAAAAAGAAGCCGGGGCCTAAAGCCTTGGTAATAATTCATGCAAGTGCGGCGGTGATCGCTTTTATTATCTTACTCATTTTTGCATTAAGCTGATTATTATTCAATTAAAAGAATAAATTTTTGAACTACTTAAAAGAGTTTCTAAGGGGAAGATTATTCGGGCATCCTGCTCATATAATGCTGGTGCATTTCCCCATAGCATTATTTCCAATGGGAGCGTTTTTTGATGCGGCATCCTTCTATTTCAACAATACAAATCTCTCCCTCTTTTCTTTCTATTCAATTACTGCCGGTGCGGCAGCCGGCTGGACCGCATTAATTTTCGGATTAATTGATCTTCTCAAGATTTCCCCCGAGAATAAAGCATTTAATACAGCTCTTCTGCACGGAGGATTAAATTTTTTATGGCTGACGGTATTCACAATATTTGCCGGACTTGGATTAAGCACATACCCCTATATCAAGGTGCCTTCTATTGGAAAACTTGCAGCTGAGCTTTCGGCTGCGGCGGGGATGCTTTATTCAAATTACCTGGGAGGAGTACTTTTGTTGAAGTATGATATCGGGAAGGAAAAATCCCGTAGCACAGATTAACCCGCTTCGCCGAAGCGTACACCAGAGCAAACCGATGGCGAGCGAGGCGAGTAATCTGTGCTACGCAGAATATTTCAGCTGCGAACCATCCCGGAAACCTGGAGGGCAATTTTCTGGTTGTATTCAAAGGCAAGATTTTTATGATTTACTAAATCTACTATTGTCCCGATTACACAAAGCCCGCCTGTAAATAAATATAAAAGCCCCATTCCAATCTGATCCAAAACAAAGCGCTGAACCCCTGAGATTCCTATAAACCCGATCAATGTAAGAAGAAGAATCGTCTGCGGATCTTTTCTCCTGGTGCTGTAAATTGTTGCAAACTGCTGAAGCTGGTTTTCATTCATATCTTTAACCAGGTTCTGCACGAAAAGCATTTCATCGGCTTCCAGGTTGGGCATTAGTGTGTATAAATTTGCCATAAATGACCTTTCAATTATTATTTAAGAGATGATTGTATATGTAATTTTTTTTGATTAGGGAGATTATTCTGCCTGTAATTATAATTAAAGCAAACGGTCCAAGAGGATGCGCAGCAAAGGAGGATTTAAAATCCAGGATGAATAAATAGTGAATCGATCTGCCAAGGCCGCACCCGGGGCAAAATGATATGCCGAGGTTTTTAAAGGGGCAGAGGGTAAAATGGGATTCACTTCCGGCAGGGAGAATGATTAAAAAGATTAAGCCGCAAATCCAGGCAGCAGCTTCTATATTAATAAACCGGGATAATCGCAATGCTTTTTTTATCATTAAACTGCTGATAATAGGTTTATCAATATAACTTTTAAACTTTTTTTTTACAATTATGCCTTAAAAAAAACTGATGCTGATTTTGCTTACGATTTTTTATATGAATGCAGTACTTTCATATAATTTGCCCTTTCGTATTGGGACGGGTTAGCCACATTCTTATGGCTCATGCTGCCTCTCATCATTTCAAGAGAATCATATTCATTAGTTTCCATCCAGAAAACCATTTTCCTCAGGACATCGGTTATATGCTTTATCCCGTTTTTCAATAAAGCGGAAAGCATTTGAGTAACCTGGGCTCCGGCCATAATCATCTTCAGTACGTCTCTTTCGTTATGTATGCCGCCTGCGGCCGCCAAATCTCCATCTACATTTCCGTATAATATTCCAATCCAACGGAGGGCAAGCCTGTTATCCGCCTCGGTGCTTAAAAATAAATTAGGCACCACATCCAAAATTTCAATGTCAATATCAGGCTGATAGAATCTGTTGAATAATACAAGTCCATCCGCTCCCTGTGCAATAAGCTGCTCAGCCATCCATGCAACCGAGCTGAAGAACGGATGCATTTTTACCGCAACAGGTATATCCACGTTCATTTTTATATCCCGCATGATATCAAGGTAACTTTTTTCCACTTCCGGGCCCGATTTCTTCGGATCGGCTGCCAGCCGGTAAATATTTAATTCAAGTGCATCGGCGCCTGCATATTGTATTTTTTTTGCATAATCAATCCAGCCGCCAGGCGAATTCCCATTGAGACTTGCTATAACAGGTATATCTGCGGA
This sequence comes from Ignavibacteriaceae bacterium, assembly GCA_035542335.1. Classification (GTDB taxonomy): domain Bacteria; phylum Bacteroidota; class Ignavibacteria; order Ignavibacteriales; family Ignavibacteriaceae; genus DATKLQ01. Next base: position 22,447 of record DATKLQ010000418.1, read on the forward strand.
CTCTTTTGCTTTTCTGATATGTTCTAAATATTCCTCTGGTCCAATTTTAAAATCATATGGTTCCGGAAAATAGCTGGGTGCTTCAGCGAAGCTTTCTTCATGCTCTGTAGTGCGCTGATAGAGCTCCATCGAATCATGCTCTATCTCCTCCTCAAATAATGAATAGAGCACAACGGCGGCGGCACCGGCATCTTCCAGTCTTTTTATATTGTCGATGCTTTCGGAAATTGGGCCTGCAGAAGAAATAATGGGATTCTTCAGGTTCAATCCTAAATAGCTGGTTGATAGATCCATGATATTACCCCGGATATTTTTTAATAATTCTGAAATTCTAATGATTGAGCTTTTTGTAAGTAAACCACCAATCATAGCCTTCGCCTGATTTCAGCCTCTGATCGGCAGATGCAATATCTTTCGGAGGAGGAATAATCACTTTATCCCCGATTAATTCATTATTCGGCCAGTTCTCGGGCATGGCTACCTTATTTGTATCCGAAATTTGAAGAGCTCTTACCGCCCGCAAAACTTCATCGACCTGTCTTCCTATTTCCTGCGGATAATAAATAATTAAACGGATAATTGCCTTGGGATCGATTACAAAAACCGCACGCACCGTATTTGTTCCTTTGCCCGGATGAATCATGCCCAGCTTTTCGGCGGTCTTTCCCATATCATCGGCAATCACAGGGAAAGGAATTTCAATATTTATTTTTTCCCTGATCCATTGAATCCATTTTATATGAGCAAATACCTGGTCGATTGAAAGCCCAATCAGCTGGGTATTCAATTTTTTAAATTCATTTTCTCTTTTAGCAAAAGCTACAAATTCAGTAGTGCAGACAGGAGTAAAATCGGCGGGATGACTAAACAGGACAATCCACTTTCCTGCATAATCCGCCGGAATTTTGATTTTCCCATGAGTGGTTTGGGCTTCGATAGGAGGAAATGCTTCCCCAATCAATGGGATTCCGTTTTGTAGTTCATTTTCCATTCTTTTATTTCCTATCTTTTTCTTTTCAAGGTTGAATCTCTCTTATATATAACTGCCCGGAAACCGGGTGAGATGATGAGGAGCGGGATTCAAAATTTGGACACCGCTTTAGATTAACAACATAATGGAAAGAATTCCCAGGCAGTATTTTAAATATTTTCAGCAGGCAGGATAAATCCCCGCCTGCGAAAACTCATAAAAATAAACAGAAACTACACCAACCTCAATCTAACTTTCAGCTTTTTGTTTCTTTGCTGTTCCCGTCTGAAGCCAGGCGTTCGTACATCTTCCATTTTTCGGTAACATCGTTCTGAGCTTCTTCCAGGAGCTTCTTTGCTATTTCCGGATGAGTCTTTGTCAGCATTTTATACCGTGTTTCCATGTAAGCATAATCCTTAAATGGGATCTTCAATCCTTTAGACTCGAGCTTAAACGGGTTTTTACCTTCGGCAGCCAGATCAGGATTGTACCTGTAGAGCGGCCAATATCCGGAATCAACGGCAGCCTTCTGATCAACCATACCGGTTGCCATATCAATGCCGTGTGCAATGCAATGGCTGTATGCGATAATTAAAGAAGGTCCCTCGTACGCTTCCGCTTCCAGGAATGCACGCAGAGTCTGAGTGTCGTTGGCTCCCAAAGCCACTTTTGCAACGTAAACGTTACCATAAGACATGGCCATTAAGCCGAGGTCTTTCTTTGCCATATTCTTTCCGGCCGCAGCGAACTTTGCTACTGCCCCGCGCGGCGTTGATTTTGACATTTGCCCGCCGGTGTTCGAATATACTTCCGTATCCAATACAAGGACATTTACATTCTTCCCTGAAGCCAGGACATGATCTAATCCGCCGTACCCGATATCGTAAGCCCAGCCGTCTCCGCCCATAATCCAGACAGATTTTTTCACAAGGAAATCTGCAAGGCTTAAAATATGCTGCAGATCTTTTTTCTTTTTGTCATCCTTTTCGGATTGCAAAAGATTATCAAGTTTATTCTTGAGGCTCTGAACTCTCTGCCTCTGCTCATAGATTCCTGCTTCATCTTTTTGATTGGCATTCATCAGCTGATCTACCAGATCCGTCCCTAAATCCGTAACATATTTTTTAATAAGATTTTTAGCCTGGAGGTTATGCTTATCGATTGCCAGCCTGAAGCCGAAGCCGAACTCGGCATTATCTTCAAAGAGGGAGTTTGACCAGGCAGGTCCCCTGCCGTCTTTATTAGCAGACCATGGAGTAGTTGGTAAATTTCCCCCGTAAATCGATGAGCAGCCGGTTGCATTGGCAATAACCGCCCTGTCGCCGAACAGCTGGCTGACAAGCTTTACATAAGGAGTTTCGCCGCATGCAGAACATGCTCCCGAAAACTCAAACAGAGGCTCTAAGAACTGCGAATCTTTTACCTGTGATACATTGATCTTGGTTCTGTCAAAATCAGGAAGTGTAAGGAAGAAATCCCAGTTCCGCTTTTCCTGCTCTTTAATGGCAAGCTGATCATGCATGTTTATGGCTTTCAGCTTGGTCTCTTTTTTATTTTTGGCAGGGCATACATCGACACATAAACCGCAGCCGGTGCAGTCCTCTACTGCTACCTGGAGAGAATACTGAAGCCCCTCACCGTGTTCTTTTGATCTGAACTTTGTTTTTTTGAAGGCCGAGGGTGCAGAAGCCGAATATTTTTCTTCATAAATTTTTGCCCTGATTGCCGCATGGGGACAAACTATCGTACACTTATTGCATTGAATGCATACTTCTTCATCCCATACAGGCACTTCAAGCGCTATATTTCTTTTCTCCCATCTTGCAGAAGATAAAGGGTAAGTTCCGTCACTCGGCATTTTGCTTACAGGAATTAAATCGCCTTTCCCGCCAATTATCTGTGCGGTAACTTCTTTTATGAACTGCGGGATATTGCCGTTTCCTGCAACCGCTGCCTGGAGCTGTTTACTGCTGGTAACCTTATTCGGGACTTCAACTTCAAAAAGATTTTCAAGCGTTTTATCAACTGCATCATAGTTCATCTGCACAATCTTATCGCCTTTGGCACCATATGTTTTCTTAATGGATTCCTTAATCATTGATATTGCGCGCTCTTTAGGGAATATATTGGAGATTGCAAAGAAGCAGGTCTGCATTATAGTATTAATCCTTACGCCCATTCCGGTTTCATTTGCAACTTTATATGCATCAATAATATAGAGCTTCATTTTTTTCTGTATAAGATCCTTCTGGACTTTTTCCGGAAGGGAATCCCATACCTGTTCTTTAGGAACCTTGGTATTTAAAAGGAATGTGGCTCCATCCATTGCTTCAGAAAGCATATCCATCTTTTCAAGAAACACCTGCTGATGGCACGCAATGAAATTAGCCTTATTTATCAAATAGGTAGATTTAATTTCTTTCGGTCCGAATCTTAAATGCGAAACGGTTGTCGATCCGGATTTCTTGGAATCGTATACAAAATAGCCCTGTGCAAAATAGTCCGTTCCTTCGCCTATTATTTTGATCGAGTTTTTGTTGGCTCCGACTGTTCCGTCGGCACCTAATCCGTAAAATTTTCCCCTGAATGTTTCGGGCAATTCGACGGAGAAAGACTCATCGACCTGGAGGCTTGTATTTGTAACATCATCGATAATACCGACCGTAAAGTGATTCTTCGGATTTCCTTTCTTCATTTCATCGAAGACTGCTTTAATCATGGCCGGTGTAAATTCTTTGGACGATAAGCCGTAACGACCGCCGAATACTTTCGGAAAACTAAACTGGAGCTTCCCAGCCATGTATTTTTCGGAAATTGCATTTACTACATCCTGGTATAATGGTTCGCCTATTGAGCCCGGTTCTTTGGTTCTATCTAATACCGCTATTACTTTTGTGCTCTTAGGAAGAGCGTTAACAAAATCATCAACAGAGAAAGGCCTGTATAATCTTACTTTAACTAAGCCGACTTTCTCCCCTTTCTTCACAAGGTAATCAACAGTCTCTTCAACCGCATCGGCGCCCGATCCCATTATAACAATTACTTTTTCCGCATCGGGAGCGCCTGCATAATCGAATAAATGATACTGCCGTCCGACTACCTTTGCAAATTTATCCATGGCTTTCTGTACAAGTAAAGGACACTTTTGATAAAACGGGTTTACTGTTTCCCTTCCCTGGAAATAAACATCCGGATTCTGGGCAGTACCCCTGATTACAGGATTATCCGGAGTTAAGCCTCTTTTACGGTGAGCAAGAACCAATTCGTCATCGATCATTGCTCTCATATCGTCAAACGTGAGCTGTTCAATTTTTTTAACTTCATGCGATGTTCTGAAGCCGTCGAAGAAGTGGATGAACGGCACTCTTGCCTCAAGCGCGGCGGCCTGTGCAATTAGTGCAGTATCCATTACTTCCTGAGGATTATTTGATGCGATCAAGCCGAAGCCTGTTGATCTGGTTGCCATCACATCGCTGTGATCGCCGAAAATAGAAAGCGCCTGCGCCGCAATTGATCTTGCGGAGACATGAAATACAGTTGAAGTTAATTCCCCTGCGATCTTGAACATATTCGGAATCATGAGCAGGAGGCCCTGGGAAGCCGTAAAGGTAGTTGCCAGTGCGCCGGTCTGCAGTGCGCCGTGAATGCTTCCAGAGGCGCCGCCTTCACTTTGTAATTCGCTGACGGAGGGAACGAGTCCCCATATATTTTCCTTATTTTGTGCAGCCCATGCATCACACCACTCTCCCATGTTCGACGAAGGTGTAATAGGGTAGATTGCTATTACTTCATTTGTATTATAAGCTACATACGCGGCAGCTTCATTTCCATCGATTGTTACTTTTTTTCTTTCCATTTTTCACCCGGTTATTTAAAAAAATTACCCCTCAGATACTTTGAGTTCCCTGATTTTTCCAAATACTATACCATGGAAACCTATTAAAATAACCGGTTTTTATCCATTTTTTTATCAAAAAAGAAAAAAGAGTTTAGAGAGATGAATGTATTTCTCGTTTTTTAGAATGGAAAAAGCATGGATTTGGCCATTTCGAATTTCGAATTTCGAATTTCGGATTATACGAGGAATAAAGAATAGATCTTCTTTAATCTTAAATCGTTAATCGTAAATCTTAAATCAACTAGTACTTAAGAATATAGTTCAAAATAATTTAATTAGATTAACGATTGAAGATAAACGGTTTTAGATTTAAGATTTGCTCTTCCCTTAATCTCAGTCTCAGCCTCATGCATACGTTCATCCACCCATGCATTCATGCCTCTTTCATCCCTTCATCCATTCAATCTTTCTTCATCTCAGCCTTAGCCTCAGCCTTAGCCTTAGCTTCAGCCTTTGCCTCTGCCTCCTGCTCCCATTAAATATTGATAGTTGATCATTGAGCATTATTTGTGATTTGGTTTTCGGCTATTGTAATTTTCACTGCTAAGGAAAATCCGGATTTTCCACTACTCTCTTGGCCTGCAGTATATGCCTCTGATCATGAAGCATTACAATCATAAATGCATCCCCGATATTATACTTTATAAGTTTCGTAAAGGGTGAGGCAATCTTTATTTTATTTAAATCAATCCCGCGGAACCTGACGGCTAACGATTGAATAAGTTTATGCTGTTCAAGAAAATTATCGATTATGTTTGAAGGAATGCTTGAATGAATGGGATTGAATCTTTCTTTTGTCTTTGCTTTAAATTTCTGATTGGGGTTCACACCGTGAAGCACAAACCTGCCGCCTAAAGTTTTTTTAAATTCTCCATGTTCATTTAATTTTTTGTCAGGGCCTCCCGCTGTTTTGTTAAAATAATCAACATAATATTGATTAATAATTATCAGGTGCCGAAAGCATTCGCCGGCACTCCATGAATTTTCAGAGGGCCTCCAATTGAGCTGTGCATTGTTCAGTTCCGGCAATTCCTTCACTAGCTCTTCGACCCTGCGGGCTTCCTTTTCAACTTCCGACAAATAATTTTCGAATGTCATTTGGATCCTGGTAGATTTTTAATAATACAAGGCTGCAGAGCCGGGAATCAAAATAATCATATGTTAATCGTTAAAGGTTAATAGTTAATCGTGGAGAAGTACTATTAAGTTTTAACCGTCAACAATTAACTTTTCCAATTAATTGTTTTCTAAAAACTACACCAAGATTAATTTTATTGGACAGATGAATAATTCTCTAACGGAATTTACACCTGAATCAATTTGAAAAATGATGATCTTAGTCTCAAATTGATGCTTAATCGATCACTAAATAATTCCTAAATGAAAAATATCGGCATTAAAAATCCGGCATGCTATTTAGTTAGATAAAGAATGTTCATTATCTTTTAATGAGAAGGAAAAATGGTAATATTTTCTTTAACATTACTGGTTATCTTGTCATCGATTCTGCTGACTTCCTTTATTACTGCAATCTTTATGATGACAAAAGAGAACAAAGAGACGAAAAATATATAAAGATTCGAAGGCTAAGCTTTCAGGATGAAAGTTTCCCCGATCTTATTTATTCCGATATTTATATTATAATGGGGAGCCGAGGTATGCAGCCATCTCAAAGGTTCATCCACCGGTTCCACTCCCTGCCTGAAGGTATTGCAGTGAATGGGGAGAAAATTTTTCGCTTTCAATTGAACCGAGGACATGATTAAAGCTTCCTCGGGATTGCAGTGATTGAATCTCCAGGGGTTGTATGCACCGATTGGCATGATTGCAATATCTATCTCTTCATCTTTTATCACAAGAAACTTCTCTGAAAAAGCAGTATCTCCCCCGAATAAAATTTTTCTCCCGTTTTTTTCGATAAGGTAGGCATTGTAGCTTCTGCCTTCTTTAAAGTAGCCTTTAGAACGGTCCTTCTCCCATGGAAGCCTCCAGCCGAAATGTTTCACTTCGAGCGCCCTGAAATAGATTTCCCGGAGCTTAAATTCCTCTCCCCAATCGATCTCCCGCAGCGAACGCCATCCGAGATCATTAATAACATCAGAGGTGTTGTACGCGGTAATGCAGTCGATCTGGTTTGGGAACTTGTCGGTAAAATTTAAGAGGGTTTTATAATCCATGTGATCCATATGAGCATGTGAAAGGAGGATAATATCGGGCTTAGGAATTTGATCAAATTCAAGGGCCGGTGCAGAATACCGGTTCTGACCGAATGTCATGCCTAAAAAATAAAGGCCGATCGTATCGAATAAGACCGGGTCGGTCAAGATCCATGTTCCCAAAAAATTTATTAATACAGTCGAATGTCCGATCCATGCGGCAGTGATATCGGAATCCAGCCATGTTTGCGGAGCCGGGACAGGTCCCTGCGTGCTGCCCCGCCGTATAGATTTGGTAAAAGTTTTTTCTTTAAGGAGAAATGCAGGCAGCATAGCCAAGCCCGCAGATGCCTTTATTGTTTTCCCTAAAAAATTTCTCCGTTTCATTAAGGACCAAATCGAGTATTATTGTTTAAGAGATGCAAATATAAGTCAGTGAGATAATTATTGAAATGAAAGAAGGAGTGAACTGTTCCGGAAAGCACAAATGGCACCATAAAGCAAGGCAGCTTTGATTTACGATTTACGAATTTTGATTTACGAACTTTTGAATTACGAATTTTGATTTACGATTTATGGAGTTATGAGTTACGAATATGATTTTGACAATTAAGATTTTGATTCTTTATATTTAAATATTTGAGACGTCTTGGCAATCGATGTAAAAATTGCAGTGAGTTCGTCGGCTTCTTTTAATAAGTCCCTTAGCAATTGATTCGAAACAAACGAAGCTTCATTTATAATTTCCAGCCAGAAGAGAGTTTCGTCAGCTTCTTCTTCAACAATTTTAATTTTATAAATAAAGTCATCTTTTGATTTTGACCTGCAGGCAGCTCTGTAGTTTGCTCCCACCGAGGTACCTGATTTTAAAATTTGACGGCTTATAATAACCCCTTTATTATTTTGAGGCAGAAAATCAATAAAGTTTATTATATCTAGTGCAAATCTTTTAGTTCTAGAAAGCAGATCTTCTTTATCCATTATTCTCTCCTGTTTATTAATAAAATGGAAAATTTATTGATTATAATACTCTAATAGCACTTATTCATAAATCAAAAATCGTAATTCGTAATTCTGAAATCATCTTTCCCCTTCCCCTTCACTCCTCGAAGTACTCCACTCCCGCTGCATCGATGTAACCCCACTTACTATGAAGCTTTACGGGAATTAAGTTTTCGGCCGAATCCCCGATTTCATCATACTTAATGGGTGTTATTCCTCTCCCTTCCCTGTCAATAATTCCCCACCAGCCGTTCAATGCTATTTTTGCTACTCCCTCTTTAAATTTACCTACGCTGGTGTAATTATTCGGAATAGCTTCCTTCCCCTGTACATCTATAAATCCCCATTTATTTTCAAGTTTAAAGGAAGCAAATCCTTCATAAAATCTTCCGAGGTAATCATATTTAATCGGGGTAATCATCCTCCCGTTTTTATCCAGCAGGCCCCATTTATCATTAAGCTTAACCGCAAAAAGATTCTCCATCGAAGCTTTAATCTCATGGTATTGGACTGGGATTATTTCCTTCCCTTCCTGGTTAATTATTCCCCACTTCCCCTCAAAAAAAACTTTTGCGCCTGTTTTTTTTATTCCGAAATTCACCTTAAAGTTTCCGAATTCAAAATTTTCTATATCGTCATATTTAATCGGCGTTACTTCATTCCCGTTTTCATTTATTATTCCCCATTTCCCGTTCAGCTGGACGCGAACAAACCCATTTACAAAATCTCCTACGCTGTCATATTTAACAGGAATGACAATGGTTTTGTTTTTATCGCAGAACCCCCATTTATCTCCTTTGCGGTACGGAATAAGCGAGGGGAGCTTTTTCCCGTTCATAAGCATCTACTCCTTCCCTAAATATCGTTTCAAACTTAAAGCAGCAAAATTATATTATCTTATATGCGAGTATAATGTTAAAATAAAATTTATTCAATTCAGAATTTTTAAGTCCTTTAATTTACCTTTTTCCATTTATAAAACAAGTAAGTTAATTAGCTGCTTAAACTAATTTTTAAGGCAAATTTTTATTGTAACAATGTAAAATATTATTTATAAATAAAGGAAAGTTTTTTTACATATTTTTCATAACATTATTTTTCGAATTTTTTAAAAAAATGACAGGTCTAATCGAATTATTTACTGATCCTCAAATAATAAAACGAATTCAAGATAAATTACCTAAGCTTTTTTCTATAGCCGATTTAGAAAGTCAAAGAGCAGGAAGAGTAGGAATGGAAGTAGGATCACTAAGGGAAAGAATTATTGTTTCTCTATTAATTTATAAATTTGGTGAAATTAATGTAGATACTGAAATACCTATAACGGAACCTGAAATTGATGTTAGACTTTTTAACAAACCAATCTCAATAAAAACAAAAACTGGCTCTGGATTCGCAGGAGTAAAATTAATTTGGACTGTTGACGCTCAAAACTCAAAAGAATTTTTATCTAAATATATTCCTTCCTATGATATGATTTATGTTCAAATTAATTGGGAAAATAAAGGTTGTTTATATTATTTTCCTGTTGATATTCAACGTGAGGTATTTGAATATATTGGGAGAGAAACCTATAGCCTTACAATTATTGACTACAACAAAGGTTCATTCAAAATTGAGATTAACTGGATTAAAGAGGAATTAAAATTTAATAGTTTCAAGCGGTGGGTTGACTTGTGGGCACAAGATTAAAAAATATAAGAGAAGGTACTAAAACAAGTTCTTTCGGAACAACCGGAAGAATTAATCATGATTCGTCAAAGTTTTATAATTCGAAATTATATGACGGCTTAATTAATAATGATATTGTAGAACATATTGAAAATAAAATCCCTAAAGAATTTTTAAACAAACATTTTTGTCATTCTAGTGAAAGGATGAATGAATTACCGGATAATTCTATTCACCTTATGATTACTTCGCCGCCGTATAATGTAACAAAAGAATATGATAATAATTTAAATCTTAAAGAGTACTTATTTTTACTAAAAAATGTGTGGATGGAAACATACAGAGTCCTGATTCCTGGTGGTCGTGCTTGCATAAATATTGCTAATCTAGGCAGAAAACCTTATATACCTTTGCACAGTTACGTTATAAAGGATATGCTTAAAATAGGATTTTATATGCGTGGCGAAATTATCTGGAACAAAGCTTCTAGTGCAAGTCCATCCACTGCATGGGGAAGTTGGTTATCGGCTGCAAACCCTGTTTTAAGAGATATACATGAATATATTTTAGTTTTTTCAAAAGGTACTTTCACACATAGTTCTAAAGGAAAAGAGAGCACAATAACAAAAGATGAATTTTTAGAATGGACAAAAAGTATTTGGACATTTCCTGCTGTATCTGCCAGAATGATTGGACATCCAGCTCCTTTTCCGGAAGAGCTTCCCAATCGATTAATAAAATTGTATTCCTTCAAGAAAGATATAGTTTTAGATCCGTTTTTGGGAAGTGGAACAACAAGTTTAGCTGCAACAAAAAATGAACGAGACTATATTGGTTACGATACAAATCAAGATTATATTAAACTTGCAGATAAAAGAGTCTTCGAATTTAAAAAACAAACAGAACTATTTTAATTATTAAAAAAGGTCTTTGAAATACCATCTGCATTTTAATTTTATTTTTCTTTACGATTAACTCTCAATTAGTCATCAGCCAGGCTAAGGAAGAAAAACCTGTAAAAGAAATTATTTTTTGGGGACTTCTTGCGGCTGAATCGGAATCTCTGCAGCAAAAGAATTTTTTGGAATATAAAGATGAGGAAAAAGCAAAAGGAAAAAGGAAAAGGTAAAAGTTGGTGCCTTTTTCCTTTTATCTTTTGCCTTTTTCCTTTAAAAATAGAAATCTTTTACAGTTACTTCTTCCGCTTTGGGATCGTACTTTGTCAGATATTTTACGAAATCTTTTGCATAGACTTTTTCTTTTCTCTTTTTGTACCTTTCGACCAAACCTTCCAGCTCCTGGTGATCCAGAGAGCTCGAGACATAATGCTTTTCTTCATGATCGTCGAATAAGCGGTAAATTACTTTGCATTTTTTCATTTTCATTCTCCCTTGCTTGGATTTATATAAATTTAAAAAATTAAATAATAAAACTCTTAATCTTAATGGTAGTTATAATCTTAATCTCCTCAGTTTAGATTAAGAATAATATTAAGACTGAGATTAAGATCCTGCACAAATGCTAAATCAATATCTGATCCGCATGAAGGATATCGGAATAAAGCTCGCTCTTGATCGACTCCGCATTGTTTTTTGCTTTTGCCAGAGCATTCACTATATACCTTCTTGCCGTAAAGACCTTTTTCGGCTCTTCATTTGCTTCATTCAGCAGGAGATATCCCACATAAATATAGCTGTAAAGCTCAACTAAATCTTTTGAAGCAACGTCCTGGAAATTATTGTCTTTTTTATCTTTTACATATTTAAGAGAATCCCTGAACAGATCCCTGATTTCTTTTAAATGATTCAGCAGCTGCATCAGGTTCCCTTTATACTCTTTCTTCTCGCACTCATCAAAATAATCCGAAAGCACATCATTTATTACTCCGCCTGAAGATGCAACTACCTGCAGCTGCGAAGTACCCTCATATATATTGGTAATTCTTGCATCTCTTGATAATCTTTCGACATTAAACTCATGCATGTACCCTGTACCGCCGTGTATCTGCATTGAATCGTAGCAGATTTTATTTGCCGATTCCGAGAGAATTAATTTTGCCATTGGAGTAAGGAGGTTGGCCACTTTTGAAGCGTCCTTCAGTTTTTCATTCAGCTCTGCAAAAGGTTTCTTCTGAGATCTTAATTTCTCAACTAAATTCTCCAGCACTTCTTTTTTGTCGAGCCATACCGATGCGGAATAAAACAAAGATCTGTTTGCTTCCAAAGTTACTCTCATATCGATCAACATATTGGAAACAACCGGCAGGTAAACGATCGGCTTGCCGAACTGTTCTCTTGCCTTTGCGTATTTGAGAGCTTCTTCATAAGCGGCCTGGGATATTCCCAAAGACTGCGCACCTATTCCCAGCCTTGCTCTATTCATCAGGTAAATGACATATTTTATCAAGCCGAATTTTCTCAATCCGACCAGCTGAGCCGGAGTGTCATTGAACTGAAGCTCGCATGTAGGAGAACCGTGTATTCCCAGCTTATGCTCAATCCTTCTTACTTTAACGGTTTCGTCGCCGCGGCAGACAAGCATGCTGAGCCCCCTTGCGTCCTTGCTTCCTGTTTCAGTCCTAGCAAGAACTAAGAGCACTTCGCCGTTCCCATTTGTAATGAATCTTTTAACTCCTCTTAAGAACCATTCTCCTTTTTCATTCTGGTAAGCCTGGAGCTTTACTGCCTGCAGATCGGAACCGGCATCAGGTTCGGTAAGAGCCATTGCGCCGGTATATCTTCCTTCCGAAAACCCGGGAAGATACAGCTCTTTCTGTTCCTCATTTCCAAATTGGGCAATTGTCTTCCCAATATCCTGCAGACCGAATATATTCATTAATGATGCATCCGCCCTAGAGACCATTTCCACGGCCATCATGTAAAGAGTAGTGGGAAAATTCAATCCTCCGTATTCGCGCGGGATAATCATTCCCATCATTTCGGCTTTTGAAAGCATATCGAGCGATTCCCTTGTCCCTTTAGCATAACTAACTTTACCGTCTTTAAATAATGCGCCTTCATCATCGATTGAGGGAGATCTCGGAGAGATAAAATTTGCCGTAATATCTCCGATTATCTCCATTACTTTCCGGTAATTCTCCTTTGAATCTTCATAATTAACGGGAGCATAATTATATTTTTTAGATTGAGCATAATTATCTTCCATAATTTCAATTACTTCTTTTAAGTCCAGCCTGTCGAAATGGAAAATAAGATCGGGATTGTCTGAAAAGAAATTGCTCATTGGTTATCTCAATTTTTGTTTAAAAACATTAATAAATAAAGGAATGATCTGAGTTGCATCCCCGACAATTCCAAAGTGTGCGATGTTGAAAATAGGTGCGTCGGGATCGGTATTTATTGCAACAATTTTATTTGATTCCTGCATGCCGGCGCGGTGCTGTATTGCTCCGGATATACCGCAGGCGATATAAAGCTTAGGCCGCACGGTAACGCCCGTCTGTCCAACCTGCCTTTCATGGGGAATAAAGCCTGCATCGACCGCGGCGCGGCTTCCCGCAACTTCACCGCCGATTGTATGGGCTAGATCATGGATCAAATTGAAATTCTCTTTGCTTCCCATTCCATAACCGCCTGCCACAATAATCGGGGCGCTTTTAATATTTATTTTATTTTCAATTCTATGCTGTTCAATTATTTTTAACAAATCATCGATATTATCATGCTCGTAGGGGATATTAGTTATTTTTCCTTCCGGATATTTTTCGAGAGGCTCAAGCTTCATCACGCCTTCCCTTACAGTTGCCATTTGTGTTTCAACTTCGGGAGAAATGATTGTTGCTATAATGTTTCCGCCGAATGCAGGGCGAATCTGAAGCAGAAGGTTTTTATATTCTTCCTTAAGATATTTTACAGTGGAGATTTGCAGATCCGTGCAGTCTGCCGTTAATCCGCTTTTTGTATGTGAAGCAACTCTCGGAGCGAGGTCTCTTCCTATTACCGAGGCGCCGAAGAGGAGTATCCGGGGCTTCCGCTCTTCAACAAGGCAGTTAAGGATACGGCTGTAGGGCATTGTCCGGAATTGATTCAAATCAGGATGATCGACAACAAGCGCTTCATCGGCTCCGTATTTAAAAGTCTCTTTTGCTATACCGGAAATTTTGTGCCCGATTACAACAGATTTTAATACTCCTTTGAGATTCTCTGCAAGTCTTCTCCCTTTTGAAAGGAGTTCAAAGCTGACATCCGCCGGCTTCCCGTTCCTTTGCTCAATAAAAACCCAGATTTCATTATTGGTATTTGCCATAATTTTTCAACCTAAAATATGATCGGACAATAACTTATCAATTAAATAGCCTACTCCGGTTTTTGTGGGCTCAATGCTTTCATGGCTCCCGCTGGCCAGAACAACCGATTCGACTTTATATACTTTAGTGGGTGAACCGTTGACTCCGCATCTTTTTTCATCCAGCTTCA
>DATKLQ010000419.1:0-2841 GCA_035542335.1 Ignavibacteriaceae bacterium
CCTCAGGTTCCGTTGAATTACAGCTAAATGCTGCAAGTGCAGCCAAAAGCAAATTTATTATAAACATTTTTTTCACCGCATAGCGCGCATAGCGGGATTTCCCCGGTAGAATCAGGACAAGCACTTCGTTCAACATCAAAGCTCCCTATTTTTAAATATGGCTTCTTTAAATGTAAAACTGTACAATCAAAGTAAAAAGCTAATTACCCCTTTTGCTTTTTACATCAAAAATTAATCCTTTCTGCTTATTAAAAAGTCAAAACCGTAAATAAAATATTTTCAAAGCTTTTTTATTACAATATACGGCACTTAAAATGCGGCAAAGAAAAAATTTCATGTAAGAATTCAGGGCATCGTAGAATTTGTTTCTTGCGGTAATTATTTCTTCTGAAATATTTTTGTTCAATAATAATTCCACACTGATAAATTACAAGCAGCGAAGCAGTTGTAAAATTAATTTTTATTAGAGAAGGTTTTTCTTAAGGGATAAATTTAGCTGCAAATTATACGGCTTTTTTTTTAATTGTATACTTCTGTTACTGTATTTTTAAATGAAGAAAGGCTCCAATGGTAGTGATTGACTTCTTTTTTATTAATGTGAAATTCAATAAAAATAACTTTATTTTAAATAAAGAATACTTAAATAAATTTAGCAAATATTATGAACCTTAAAGAAATTGAAGGATATTGGAGGGAAGCAGGTCAAGATGCATTAGATACTGCTTTTAAACTTTATGAGCAAAATAAATATGTTCATTCTCTTTTCTTTCTTCATCTTTCAATAGAAAAAACGTTAAAAGGATTATACGTAAACAGGAACAAAGAAGAAGCGCCTTTCGGACACAGTCTTCAAATATTAATATCTAAAATAAATGATGTCGCCCCTGATAAAGATTATCTTAAATTTTTAGTGGAAGTTACGACTTTTAATATAGCTACCAGGTATAATGACTACAAAAAATCTTTTTATAAAACTTGCACAAAAGATTTTGCATCGCAGTATCTAAATGAAGGAAAGGAGGTAATTTTATGGCTGGAATCCCTCTTCAGGTAATCGACTCAATAAAAAAATTCAAAGATAGGATCAGCTCCGACTTTAGGATTATTAAGATCATAATTTTTGGTTCTTATTCAAAAGGTACATTTAATGAGAATAGCGATATTGATTTGTGTATAATCGTAGAGAATGTTGAAAATCCTTTTTTGGCAACTTTAAAAATTGCACCTAAAGTTATCGGCATCGATCTAAGGATTGAACCATTAGTTTTTTCTTTAAAAGATTATGAAGAAAATTCCAATTTTGGAATATTGAAAGAAATAAAGGAAAAAGGAATTGAAATTAGTTCGTTTAACTGATTGATTTTAATACCCACGTATGTAGGTATAATCCTCTTCCGACGGGTAAATCTTTTTTTGGATTGCATGGATTTTCCCTACAATTAAATGACCATAATAAAAGCAATCCTACTAATATTATTTTTCGATCTTGTTTCATCTTTATAATCCTGATTTTACGACTGCTTCGTAATCTTCCTTATATTTTTTTACGGCATCAAATATTGATTCGGCGATTTGTTCCTGACCTTTATCGCTTTTTAAGAAGGCGGCATCTTCCTTATTAGACAGGAAGCCCGATTCAATCAGAACGCCCGGCATAGAAGCCCCGACAAGGACATAAAAACCCGCCTGCTTAACTCCCCGGGAAGATAGAGAGAGGTCTTTTGAAAAAGCATCATTTAAAATCCCGGAAAATTTTTCGGAATATCTCATGTATGAAGATTGAGCCATGCTTACTAAAATAAAATTTTCATCCGTAAGCTTCTGGTAGCGTTCCGGGTTCTCCTCAAACTCAATTACACTGTTCTCCCTTTCAGCAATTTGAATAGCTTCCTGTGTCCTTCCCGGGCGAAGTAGGTAAATTTCAAATCCGTTTGCATCCGGATTTTTTTTAGGTGTTGAATTGCAGTGGATGGAGATAAAAAGCTTACCGTCCTTTTCATTTGCAATCTGCCCGCGGCGGTAAAGCTCCACAAAGGAGTCGCTGCTCCGGGTGTATATTACTTTTAAATCTTTAATATTTTTTTTAATCATTTCGCCGAGCTTTAATGCAATTCCTAGATTTACATCCTTCTCCTTTACACCGTTAATTCCTATTGCGCCGTAATCTTTGCCGCCATGCCCGGGATCAATAACTATAACATTAAAATCCCATTTAGATCTCCCGTTAAATTTATCCGGGTCAGAGTCTTTCTTTGAAAAAGCCGAGCTATAGATGGTAATTAATAAATCATTACCAGTTCCGGCACTTATCACTTCGTTTGTTGCATAGTCTTTTTCTACTTTAAACTGGAATTCAGTATCGCCATTAATATTTCTGGCTTTTATTTCTTTTATCAATCCTGCAGGAGAAGCATTTTTAATTTTCTCTATATCGGCAGTAACATTCCTGAAAATTATTGTAAGAACTCCGTTTATAAAGGTGCTCTTGTAAGTCTTGATCTTCTTTTCCGAATTCACACGGACAAGAGTTCCGTTGGCTTTTTCTTCCAATGAAATCCCGGTAATCCCGGCGCCGGAATAATCGAGATCTTTTAATTTTTCATCCGGTATACCGATGACGGTCGGTGCCGGAATTTCCGTTTCTTTTCTTTCTTTCACTACAAGGCGGGCCTGATTCACCGAAGTTTCAAATTTTATTTCACCGCCGTAAGCCTTCTGCAGCAGGCTGACCGAATATTCCGCAGGAATAAAAAGATCATTGTTAATTAAATAAACCGAGGTAGGAAGCTGGAATATTTCCGGTTCCGCATTTTTCTCGATAAGTATAATGAAGGGATTTTT
>DATKLQ010000420.1:0-9263 GCA_035542335.1 Ignavibacteriaceae bacterium
TCTTCCGGAGTAGGGAAAACAACTTTAATCAATAATCTTCTAAATGAAGAAAAATTGAAAACACTGGAAATAAGAGCGAAGGACGGAAGAGGAAAACACGCGACTACACGGAGAGAATTGTTTTTACTGGATAACGGCGCAATCATTATAGATAATCCCGGGATGCGGGAGCTTGGTTTAATCTCCGTTGAACCGGGGATTGAAGATATATTCAGCGAATTTATCGAATTGTCCAGAAGCTGCCGCTTCAATGACTGCACTCATACAGTTGAAGAAGGCTGTGCCGTCCTCCGTGCATTAGCTGAAGGGACAGTTTCAAAAGAACGTTACCGGAATTTCAGGAAAATGCTCAAGGAATCCGTGTATAACGAGATGACTTATGTCGAAAGAAGGAGGAGGGATAAAAAATTCGGGAAATATATTCATTCGATATTAAAGCATAAAAAAGATAAGAGATAGTTGGAGAGAAATAGTTTAAAAATTCCGCAGCTATTAAAAATTCAAAACAAGAATAGTTTCTGTTCCCTCGGGAGTTATTTTATATTTAATATCATCCATATAAACCTTCATCAGGTACAGCCCGCGGCCGGAGTCTTTCAGCAGGTTTTCAGGTTTCGTAGGATCCGGTATCATGGAGGGATCGAATCCCACACCTTCATCCTTAACGGTTATTATCAGTTTATGCCCTTCGGCCGAAACATCAATTCTAACCTTTTTATCGGAATTCTTTTTATTCCCATGAATAATTGCATTCGTAGTTGCTTCGGTAACGGAAAGTATCAGGCCGGAGATCTTTTCTTCCTTAATTCCGACTTCTCTGGCAAAGTAATTAACAAACTCTTCCACCGTCAACAGATTATTCGGATCACTTTCGATTTCTAAAAAAAATTTTTTCTGATGCAAATGGCCGCTCTTTTTTTTCCTTCAAAATTAATAAAATTTCGCTCAAAGCGCCTGTTCCGCAATAAATTCACATGACAAAAAATTTAGAAATTCCAGTTCATTACCAAAGATAAGTTTGCCTGCTCCCGGCTCAAGTCATTCGCAGCACTGATGAATTCATACCAGCCGTAAATTTTAACATACAGCTTACGGTTCATCAATACAAAAATGTCAATAACCGGACCAATGCTCAAGTAATCTGAGTTTTTTATTTTTTCCTTCCCTTTGTAATTAAAATTATTAAGCGAAAAATATCTCGTTCCCAAAGAGAGAAACAAATCGTAATATTTAAATGTAATTTTCGGCTCACCATAAATTTCCTGGAGGTACCGGGCAGGTCTTGTGGAAAACTCTTTCCATTTAAAATCCCCCTGCTCCGAGAGTTTAACGTATCCATAAAACTGGAGAAAAAGTTTTTTGCTTAAAATTATCCTTGTTGAATCAATCCCTGTAAACTGCCTGAAAGAGAAACTTCGCGAGGTCGGATTTATATCTTCAAAATCATAAACCGTGTAGTTGGCACTGACTTCAAAACTATTCAGCATAGTGAAATTTTTCCCCGAATAATTGCCCCCTGCTTCAAGCTTGATAATCCTGTTTATATTATTATTCGAACTTTTCTGTGAGAAAATATATACTATATGATTCAGCGTTGCTTCGGCATTAATGAATCCGAGAAAGAAAGGGGTAAATTGCATTAAATAACTTAACCTTATCATTGTGAGCAGCTCATCCCTGTCGTCATAATTCTGCAGGCTCTGTGTATCATATTTCAGCTTACTCTGAAGAAAATTAAAGTAGAATTTATCCTTCCGGGAAATCTCGGTACTGCCGTTAAAAGAGAGAGCGGTTCTTACGGAATAATTATCTTTGCTGCTTTCAATCAGCGAACGTTCATCAAAAAATATAGGTATCCTCGGGTCATTTAAAGCCTGCTCAATATTTTTTGTAATATGCTTCTCATTCCGTTCCGAGTAAGCAAGCTTCAGCTGACCCTTAAGCCAGTCGAAGTTAAATCCCGAATTTGATTCCAGCTCAAATGTGTTTTCATTTATTTTGGCATCGAACAGCTGCGCAGTAGGATATTGAAGCGAACGGTAACGCGTATTTTTATCAATGGTACGCCAGGAAACCCTACCCAGAACATCAAGATTGAAGATTTCTAAAAAATTACTTGTGGCGAGCCTATCCTGTACAAGGTAATTCGATTCTATCCGCGTCTGTATATTATTGACTATATTGAATTCCCTGGATGTTATCGAATCGGCATCGTAATAAAAATCCTTGCTGTTCTGCGAATACATTGCATTAATCTCATTTATTAAATTATTTTCGAATACGTTTTTCAGCAGAAGATTGTAATATTTAATGACATTCTTCCTGGGACTAATATCTTCACTTCTATATTTAATATCCGAGGAAATATTCATATCGATAACATTTAGATTATCTATTTCCCCTTCCCCGCCGTAAATCAAACCGTAGTCATTCTCCCCGATCTGCCTGTTGTTTGTATAACCCAAAAAAGGCGACAATGTTATTTTATTGTAAGGCACTAACTGTGTGAACACCGCCGCATAAGAGGAGGAAGCCTGATTAAGTTCAATCTTCCTGTTATCGGAAAATATATTGCCGGAAGCTCTTAAGCCCAATCCTAATTCGGGATTTATTTTATAAACGCCTGCCAGTGTAAGATACTGTTCGTCTCTTATGCTTTTCTCGGCAGAGCGTATATAGGTGGAATTATAATTCTCATAAAGGTTTAATTCCAAATTTTCAGGGGAAATGGAATAAACAAGTTTTGAATACAGTGAATAGGTGTTGAGATGTTTATCAAGATTAGTAGAAAGGATATTGAAAGGATAAGTTATCCGAATAAATTCCAGGCTGTCTGTAGTGACTTGGGAAAACAAAGATTCCGGAAAAATAAGAATAAGAAAGGAAAACATTATAATGGGGAACGGGATTTGATTTTCTAAGCATTTAATATTTTTTATCATGTTCCCGTTTCCATGATATATCTTCTACGGACGGAATTTAAATTTATGTACTTTTGTTATACTGTTCGGTTCCGTGCTTCCCGAATAGGAGGCGACTCTCCAATAGTATTCTTTATTATTCTCAACATAAGGATAATCAAATTCTACTTCCAGTGTATCTCCAATGCTATTTGAACTAATATTTTTTTCCCATAAAGTACCAAGGATAGGATTCGACTGAACTACTACTTCATAAGAGGCAGGAGCGCCTGCTGCCGTAAATTTAAAATTTTGGGAATAAGCCATTGACCCTTCATTTTCGGGGTAAACAATTTCAGGGATCCTAAGAATTTGGTCGTGGACTTCCGCGCTTTCATTGCTCATCAGCCTGCCTTTATCAACCGCACGGATTTTGTAATAATATGTGGTCAGCTGTAAAAGATCTATGGTGTCTTTCCAGCTCTCCGTACCCGAAAATCCGATAAGGTTTTCGCTATCGGCGGCAAACGGACTTATATTACTCCTGTAAATATTATAGCCTTCTACATCAGTTTCCGAATTCGGATCCCAAGTAAGATAGACAGATTCATCTCCTTCCCAGTTTCTCGCATTTACGGCAACATTTCTCGGTATGTCCGGGGGGAATTTATTTCCGGGTTTGGCATCTATTTCAATACTTAAGGAACTTTCCCTATCCCAAATATCTACTGCCGAGACCTTGTAGAAATAGGTTGAATCGTAATCCAGGGAATCATCAAGAAAGTAATTATCCGTAGTGAAAGCTATGTTTACAAATTGGCTGTCGTTGGTTGATTTATAGATCTTGTACCCTTTTAAATCCGGCTCGCTGTTGTACTGCCACTCGATAAGAATTTCTCCATCTTCAGCAAAATAGAGATTTAACCCCGCCGGAACAGCGGGAGGAAGGCCGTCATCGTCCTGATTATCGTCCATAGTCCTTTCGCACCTGTAGTTAAGGAAAAGCAAAAACAAAACTACAGCAGCGGCTGCGAATAATTTTAGATTCATTAAAGGATAAATTTAAACGGGAATAAACTCCATTTAATATATATACCAGCTTTTAAAATATAAAGTGAATAATAAAATCTGTAAGTTCGTTCCTCACCTTTATAAAAATATTTAAGCCGGATATCTTTAGTGATTCCCAGCGGAAGATATGATAAGATGATGATTTGGTATTTCTCTTCGATTTAATCCCAATATTAAAGATCAAAATATTTTACATATTCATAAATCCTAAAGGAATAAATTTTTTATTTTCCCGCAGATCTCATCCCTAACTCCCTATCCAGCATGAACAATGCTCCCTTATTATCGCCGGTTAATTTTATTCTTTCGGCAATTTTTAATGCGGTAGATTCCTCCTCGACCTGCTCATTTACAAACCACTGAAGGAATGTGTTTGTTGCATGATCCTTCTCGGCGAATGAAAGCTCGACAAGTTCATAAATTGATTTACTTACCTTTTGCTCATGCTTTAATGCATCCTCAAATGCTTCCACGTGCGATTTCCACTTTCCCTTCGGCGCATCAATCTTCCGAAGGTTTACATTGCCGTCCCTATCCAGTATGTAATTATATATTTTCATCGCATGCGCATATTCTTCCTGGGCCTGAATTCTCATCCAGCCCGAAAACCCGCTGAAGTTCTGAGTCTCGAAATAAGCGGCCATAGATAAATAAAGGTAAGAAGAGTAAAGCTCTTCATTAATCTGATCGTTGAGAGCCGCCTCAACTTTTTCTTTGAGCATGATTATTCCCTTTCTGATTCTTAGTGATTAATTTTGGTTTGAATATCTGAATATAATAATTATTCATCGATTAATATATGATGGAATATAAACCTTCGAATAGATATAAGCATGTGGAAAATTATACAGCCGGACTTCAGAAGGTTATCTGCACTGCTTTGGAGAAGCTGGACGCAAATTCATTTTCCGATGATCAATGGATACGGGAACAAGGAGGAGGAGGAATTACTAAAGTAATTGAAAACGGGCGGATCTTTGAAAAAGGAGCGGTTAATATTTCCGGAGTCTTCGGAATCCTCCCGGCGGAAGCCGCTGTTTCTTTAAAAATAAAACCCCAGGAATTTGCTGCATCCGGCCTGTCTTTAATACTTCATCCGTATTCGCCAAAAATTCCTACTGTACATATGAATATAAGGTATTTTGAAATTGCCGGGGGGAAATCCTGGTTCGGAGGCGGAACCGATTTGACCCCTTACTATCCATACCCTGAAGATTTCCGGCATTTTCACAATACCTTAAAGGAAGCATGCGATTCTGTAGCGCCAGGTCTGTACCCGATGTATAAAAAAAATTGCGATGAATATTTTACAATTAAACATAGAAATGAAATGAGGGGAATCGGCGGAATTTTTTTTGATTATTTAAATGGAAATGACGAAAGCAATCTCAGGCTCATCAAATCTTTAGGAGATTCTTTTTTAGAATCCTATATACCCATTGTTAAAAAAAGGGAGAGTGAAAAATATACCGATGACGATAAAATATTTCAGCTTATAAGAAGAGGACGGTATGTTGAATTTAATCTCTTGTATGATAAAGGCACTTTGTTCGGGCTGAAAACAGGCGGAAGGATTGAATCCGTTTTAGCTTCGCTTCCTCCTGAAGCAAAGTATATCTATAATTACAAAGCGCGGCCGGGTTCGGTTCAGGAAGAAATGCTGAGCTATTATCAACCGAGGAATTGGTTGGTGTAATTCTTTGGTTCAGCGTTAATCGGTTACGAGGCCCGTATCGTGAGGCGTGGGTCGTATAACGTTACGCTAAACATAACCGATAAGGAAACGAGCTTCGCCTGCCGGCGGGGTCCGTAACGAATTTTCAAAGTTAAAGCGAGGTTCCGACTTTTAATCTTGCATTAAGAAACAGCGAGATGATATTAAGATATCTTCTATCGTCGTACGATATAACTAACGACGGACCAATTGCAAAGGCGCTGAAGCCCCAATTTGCTGCAACTCTCTGTATCAATGCCTCAACCACATATTGAGCCTGCCTTACATCGCTGTGCGGCATAATATCGAACCGCAGATCGAAAGTGCTTCCGGCAAGGGATAATTCCCTGCCTGTATATCCGGCATGCCATTCATTGAAATACCTGGCCACGTAGAACTTCCCTCTAGTTGAGCCGAATACGCTGATAGGATACCTCAATTCCCAGTTAAAGGAAGAAGATGTAACAATTTTAGCATGATAACCCATGGTGTCCCTTTTGGTAAATTCTCTCATCTCCGTTTCGGTAGGTTTATTTATCACATCCGAATAGCTAACCTGAAAGAAATTACCGAAAGGAATTACATATCCGATCTGGTATCCAAGGGTAACATATAAATTATTATGACTGTTTTTCGCTTTTAAATCCGTCAGACCGTCCAGCGAATTAAAAAATCCTCCGAACGCCCCGAGCATATGGAAATTAGCTTCAATCATATTTGTTTCAAGAACTCCCGAATAAGGAGTACCGATTCCGAACGAAAATCCGAGGTCGTCCTTTAACGGAATCCCCAATCTTTCTCCTCCCATAATCTGAAGGAAGGGATTTATATATTGAAGCCCCGAAGAAATTTGCAGCCGCGTAGGCGGGGCAAAAACTTTCCCGATTCTGATTTTTTCCAATACCCGTGTAAAAACGCTTCCGTAATTTATGTTCTCCTCGAGATTAATTTTAAAAGGATATGTAGTTATCTTTGCTCTTGTTTCGGGTGTGAAAGCAAGAAAAGGATAAAGTGTCCCTCTTATTGAGACGGTTTGATTATTAGCATCTCTGAGATCGACAATTATTTCTGCTTTCGGATCGGGAGGATCAATAAAAACTTCCTGCTGGATTTTTATGAAAAGGCTGTCGTCCAGTGGTTCCATTTGGTAGTATACAACCGGTTCCTGATCTTCCTGGGCAAAAATAATGCGGTTAAAAGGGAGCATGATAAAAAAGAGGAGAAAGCTCAGCAGTATTTTATAATACATATAATTTTGACTTTAATTATTTGGAAAAATCAGTGAAAAAGAAAGAATCTCCAACCTGAACCCTGTCTTTAGATCTCTCATCAACTATTGTAAAGAAAAAATTAACCTTATACCTTCCGTCAGGTTCCCGCAATGTCGAGTTCTTATCGAGCCATTCATCAAATCTGTTTTGTGTTGAAGCGATTTTCAATGAAACATAATAAACCGGATTTCCTTTATAATCTTTATGAGGACCGCTCACAGAAATCGGGCCTGAATAAGTCACCTTCAGCTGATCCGGCCTTTCGTCTTTTATAGTTACATTAAAAACCGTAATCCTCTGAAGATCCTGAACGTAAACATCCTCTCCATTCATCTTTGTAGTAGCCCGTTCAATTTTCACTTCGGGGGGTTTATTCGGAAGAACCTGGATTTTTTCCTGCCTGCTTCCGAATTTGGCAACAACCTCTT
The DNA here is from genome assembly GCA_035542335.1 of Ignavibacteriaceae bacterium. Classification (GTDB taxonomy): domain Bacteria; phylum Bacteroidota; class Ignavibacteria; order Ignavibacteriales; family Ignavibacteriaceae; genus DATKLQ01. Next base: position 7,385 of record DATKLQ010000420.1, read on the forward strand.
TCTGGTCGGTCAGATCGAATTTAATGCTTTGGCCCGCCGGAATTACTGCAATCGGTTTACTCATATCTTTCGGATCGTAAATCTCGGTAGACACATTCCCGGTATTTTTTGCTTCATTCCAAGTATATTGAATGAATGTTTGAGTTGTGGAAATCGGCAGCTGAAGAAGCGTTTGCTCTTTAACCTCAGGTTCCTTTTTTTCTTCGGGAGGAACTGTTTTTATCTTTTCGGTAAGCAAATCCATCTGCTTTTTCATGGAAGCAAGTTTTTCCTTAAGCTTAATATTTTCCTGCACAGGGTTTTCATCAATCTGAATTTTGAATTTTAATCCCTGGGCAGTAAGTGAATCCAATAAAACCACCAGGGAATCTTTAACGCTTTTATCAACCACATTTTCCTTTGAAACTACCCGGCGTAAATCAAGGTCCGCTCCCTTTAAAGCAAGCACCGTAATCACAAAGATGTAAAGGACCTGGTATATGACAAATTTGCTGTCTCTTTCTTTCTGCAGCATAATTCTTTCCTTATTTCTTAAGAACAATAGATTCTAAATGTTTCAGCCCGGTAAGGGTCTTTTCATCGCTTAAGGAATTTGAAGCTTGGGAAATTGATTCTGCAAGCGCTTTTAACTGCCCGATTTTCTCTTCGCTGATATTCTGTGCACTGTTCATTTTTTCCAGGACAGCATTGATGGAATCAAAATTCTGATGGATTACCTGGCTCAAACGAGCAGTTTGTTCAAGCATGTTTTTATAATTTTCCAGGTCAGTTAAGGAAATTTCCGGAATTTTTGCCGCGGTGCTGCTCTGCGCTGCAAGCTGCTTAATAATGTTCCTGGAATTTTCAATCTGAATGCGTGAAAAATACCTGTCTTTTATGTCCGTAACATGATTTACCACATTCTGAAATTCAACTCCGAGCTGATCAAGAACCGGTTCAAATAATTTGCCCAATGCAAGAACAATCAGTGCTTTAACCTCGAATGGAACGGATAAGCCGAGGAACACTTCTTCTCCAAGTTTGATGCTGATCAAAAGAATAGCGGCACCGATTAAAGGCAGGGCGGTGGAAATACTGTCTATTACGCTTGTATAAGAATTTATTATTCTATCTATAGTCTCTGAAGCCGGTGTTCTTATAATTTCTATCTTTAATTTATTATACGCTAAGAAAGCTAAAAAAAGGAAGAGAGCGTATATCACAACCGGAAGCCACCAAAAGCTGTATGGGGCAATTGTCTGCTGCGGCTGCCAGGCGGGAAAGAGAACTTTAGCAATCTCAATAGTAATATTACCGAGGATTGGAACCGAAGATAGATCCAAAAAAAAGGAAATAATTAAAGCAATAAAAGATATGATAGCGGGTTTAATAATTAAGGAAAACCTGATCTCATCGACTGCTGTCCTCGTATATTTATCGAGCTCATCTTCCAAGCCGTCCTTTGTATTGAGATCGGGATAAACGAATGTATTGGTATCAGTAATCTCTTTAGAGTGATTTGCTTTTAACATTCAAACCTCTTAAAATTTAATTCATATTTTTATTGAAAGACAAAATTTAACTCTTTTTATTCATGAAAGCATTCCCTCATGCATAATAGACTGGTCCTCATTCGACAAAAAACAACAGATTTTAACTCAATTACCGTACCTAATCAGATTTCAGCAAGAGTTTATAAAATAGCTTTTGCGGCATTTTAATAAATAATGGCAATATTAAGTGTTAACTAAAACAATAGCATATTTGGTGACCAAAAGTAATTTTTACTTGGCTTAAGATTACGAATTTAAGGTTAAGGTTAAATTTAATTTAAACCTCAAAAAAGGTTGTCTGCCTTGCTTCATCTTAGTATTTTTCCCGGTTAAAATAAAAATATTTA
>DATKLQ010000421.1:0-5123 GCA_035542335.1 Ignavibacteriaceae bacterium
AATAGCTTATAACTTTCGGGCAGCTGAATGAAGCATGTCGATTTTTGTACCTCGGGTATTTCCTGCTTTAATTCCGGGGCAAGCAATTTTGAAGTTACTGCCATCATCCCGCTGTTATCGCCTCTGAGCACCAGATAAGTATTATCCGAATCCGGAAAGAATTTCTCATAGCTTAACTCATCGAGTACCCATAATAGAATAAGGACTGTGCAAGCCATTCCCACTGCCAAACCGATAATATTAATAAATGAAAATGCCTTGTGCCGGAATAAATTTCTAAATGCGATTTTTAAATAATTTTTTAACATTGTTTTTCCCTTATTCATACCTTAAAGATTTCACCGGGTTTATATTTGCTGTTTTTATTGCCTGTAAACTTACTGTTGCCCAAGCAATCACTAACGCCATTGCGCCGGAAAGAGCAAACATCCACCAGGTTATTTCAATTCTGTAGGCAAAGTCTTGGAGCCATTTGTTCATGAAGAAAAAGGCTACAGGCCAGGCAATTAAATTTGCGGCTAAAATCCATTTGATAAAATCTTTTGAAAGCATGGATACTATCGAAGGTACCGTGGCTCCAAGTACTTTCCTGATGCCGATTTCTTTTGTTTTACGCTCTGCCGTAAAAGAAGCCAGGCCAAATAGTCCAAGACATGAAATAAAAATTGAAATAAAAGAAAATGTGCCGAATAACTCTGCCCTTTGATTTTCAGCTTTGTATAATTCATCGATCTTCTGATCAAGGAAATGATATTCGAAAACATAATCGGGATATGATCTTGATAAAACATTTTTTACATATTTTATCGTTTGCTGTAAATTTTTTGATTTTAACCTTACTCCTAAGCATCTTAATTGTTTAGGATAAAGCACCAGGGCAATTGGTTCTATTTTAGAATGAAGCGACTCGAAATTAAAGTTTTTCACTACTCCTATAATTGTCTGGTTATTACCGAACAAATTCATAGTTTTTCCAACTGGGTATTTTATATTCATCGCCCGAACGGCAGCTTCATTTACAATAATTGCATCCGTTTTATCAGTAGTATATTCTTCAGAGTAATATCTCCCCTCAGCCATATGCATTTTGTAAGTTTCCAAAAAATGATAACCGACCTCAATAATATTAACGGATACTTCTTCGTCGGATAGACGTCCTAACCAATCGCGAATTTTTTGATCCCAAACAATATTATCCAGCTGAAAACCAGAAGCTCCAACATTTATTACATTAGAATTTTTCAATAGTTCATTCCTAACAGCATCATTATCAAAACCGGGGGTGAAGGTATATAAGAGGTTTTCTTTCTCAAATCCCAGGTTCTTTTTTTGAATAAATTTCATCTGACTTGAAATTATAATAGTAGAGGAAATAATTATTATGGAAAGTGAAAATTGTATTACAAAAAATATCCTTCTGTAGAAAGCCCCGGTTCTTTCAGATTTTAATCTGCCTTTTAATGTTTCCGAAGTAAGGAATGAAGAAAGATACCAGCTCGGATAACTGCCGGATAACAGTCCGGTTAAAAGGAGAATAACAATTGCCGTAAAAATTAAATCAGGATTAAAAAAATTAATTTGAATGCTGCTGCCTGTTACATTTTGAAAAGGCTGATTAAGCAGCTCTATTAAAATAAAAGAGAGAGGCAATGCAGCAAAAGCAAAGAGAAAAGCTTCAATATAATACTGACAGATAATCTGTTTTTTATAAGCACCCAGGACTTTCCTTATACCTATTTCTTTTCCCCTCTTTATAGCCATAGCGGTTGAAAGGTTAATAAAATTAATGCAGGCAATTAATAATACAATAAAAGCTATGATACTGAATATCCTCACGTATTCTGCGTTTCCTATCGGACCCAGGTAATTTTTAATATCTGCTTTGAGATAAACTTGAGTTAAAGGCTGAAGATAAAGTTTTTGAGGATTCTGCTGTTTATGATTGTTATAGCAATCTGTAATTTTTTTATTCAGCTTAGGAATATCACTTCCTTTTTGAATCAATAAATATGAAGCAAAAGAATAATTGGACCATGCTTCCCCAAAAGCCGGGCGATACCATTCTTTAAGGAGATTAAAAGAAAACAGAAAATCAAATTGTATGTGTGAGTTTTTAGGCACATCTTCAGCAACACCTGCAATATTAAAAGCCTCTTTTTCATCAAACCTGTTATTAATATAGATAACCTTTCCAATAGGGGCTTCATCACCGAATAACTTCTCAGCCATGCCTTTCGTAATAACGACATTATGCGATTCGGACAAAGCTGAATTTGGATTACCTTCGATAATCGGAAATGAAAATATTTCCAGGAATGACGGATCAACATAAAGACTTTTTTCCAGAAGTTTTCTTTCATTATAATGGATCTGCCATTCTCCTCCAATCCATGCTCTTGTATAATTCTTTATTTCCGGTAATTCTTCTTTAAGAGTCGGCGCCAAAGCCCCACAGGTTCCCGCACTTTGCTCATCTTTTGAATCAAAAATAACCCTATAGATTTCATTCTTATTTTTATGGAACCGATCGTAGCTTAATTCATTTTGCACCCAGGATAAAATGAGAAAAGTGCACGCCATACCGATAGCTAATCCTCCAATGTTGATTAGTGAATATAATTTTTGTCTCTTGAAATTTCTAAGTGCTATTTTTAAATAGTTTTTTAACATTTCATTATTAGTTATTCATATTTTAATGAATTTACAGGATTTGCAGTTGCAGCTTTTATAGAGTTATAACCCACAGTCAACCATGCAAATACTAATGAACTGCCAACGGCTATTAAGAATAACCAGATACTTATATCTATTCTGAATGCGAAATCTTCCAGCCAGTTCTGCATTATTAAATAAGAAATCGGAGCAGCTATAAGGAAAGCGGTCCCGATCAAAATTGTAAACTCTTTTGAGAACAGGTAAATGATATTAGAGGCTGAAGCTCCAAGGACTTTACGAATACCCACTTCTTTTGTCCTTTGAATTGCCATGAATGAGACTAGTCCGTATAAACCAAGGCATGAAATGAAAATTGCAATTGCCGCAAAGATTTTATAAAGAACCGAGAGCTGTTCCTCTTTTTGATAAAAGTCCTCAATCTTTTCATCGAGAAACTGATATTCGAATAAGTATTCCGGATAAATATCGCTCCAGATTCTGTTAATACCGGCCAGGGTTTCCTTAAACTGCTTTGTCTGCAGCTTTATGTTTATCAATCCGTATACTTCTTTCCAAGTGCTTAAAACTACGGGTCTTTGTTCCTGGTGAAAAGAAGATTGATGAAAATCCTTTACAACTCCGACTATAGGTGCTGCAAGAAAACCATCCCAGAAGTTTAATTCTTTGCCGAGTATATCTTCCGGATCTTTAATTCCAAGCTTCTTGACAAAAGTTTCATTTACAACGAACTCACAGACACTATCTGATTCTGAATAGAATTTTCCTGCGGCCAACCTGATATCATATGTTTTAAAGTAGTCTGCATCAGCCCATTTAAGTTCAGCGCCGAAAGTGCTTCTCTCAGGCGAGTTATCAAACTTAAAGTCGCTCCCCCAGCGGGAATCGTCTGCAGGAGTAAAAGTACTGAAGCTTACATTCGTCACCCCAGGCTGCTGCAATAACTTATTTTTTAAAGCATCCATCTTTAGAATACTTATACTGTCTGACGGAACAGGAACCAGCAAAACTGAATCTTTATTAAAGCCAAGTGAAGCATTTCTGGAATAATCCATCTGGTTTACCACTACCAGCGTTCCAACAATAAGCACCTGCGCGATGGTAAACTGAAATATTACTAATCCTCTTCTTAAATTAATTCCCTTCCCTGGTTTCGAAATAATTTTACTTTTTAAAACCTTAATCGGATTGAACCCTGATAAGATCATGGCCGGATATAAACCTGAAAGAAATGTTACAACGACTGCAATTCCAAGAACAAATTTGATAATATTACTATCGCGAAAAAGGTTTAGACCGGCCGAGGTTTTTAGAAAATTATTCAGATGGGGCAAAACCAATTCGGCTAGCGCATATGCTAAGGCAGTTGCCAGGAAAGTTATTACGGCAGTTTCAGTTAGAAACTGAGCACTTAATTGTATCCTATTACCCCCAAGAACCTTTCTAACCCCGACTTCACGAGAACGATTAATTGCCTGGGCTGTTGCAAGATTAATAAAATTTATACATGCAATTAACAACAAGAATAGGGCAATTAATGAAAGAGCAACGATTAGTCCGCGACTGAATATTTTATTGCTGTAATTGCCGAAACGTCCATCGGAATGGATTGTACTCAGCGGTTGCAACATAAGTCCCTGATTGAGATATTCCGCCGGCTTATGTTTAGCATTAAAAGCCTTTAAATCTTCATTAAACTTTGCTGATTTCAATCCGGCAGGAAGCTTAATAAAAGTATAAGCATTACTCCATATGCTAGTCCAGTTATCAAGATTTCTGCCGATGCTGGTTTCATTCAGTGAGGTATATGAAATAATAACCTGAAGGGGAAAATCAGTATTGGATGGAACATTTTTAAAAATACCATCAATTTTATAGATGTATTTATTATCAAGCTTAATATCTTTTCCTACGGCATCTTTCCAGTTGCCAAAATATTTTTCTGCATATGCCTGTGAAAGTACGGCAGAGTTCGGCTTGTTAAGGGCGGTTTTTTTATTTCCTATTATCCAGGGGAAATTAAAGATTTCAAAAAACTCAGGTTCGGCATAATATATGGAACTCTCTTCCTTGAACTTTTTTTCATCCTTCAGATTATCTTCAACGGTTATCAGCCCGTCTGCGGAAATGATGGAAGCCACTTCTTCAAGGTTCGGAAAATCATTCCGAAGGCCTCCTGCAACGGGGAACGGGACACCGGGTGAATAGCGTACTCCGTCATTATTTTTAATTTCAGATACTACGCGATAAATTCTATCTTTATCTTTATGAAAATTATCATAACTCTTTTCAAAGCTGATAAGTGAATAGAGCAGAATGCATGAAGCTATTCCGATAGTTAATCCCATTACATTTATGATAGCAAAGCTTTTATTCCGGATTAAACTTCTTAAAGCTGTTTTGAAATAATTATTAAACATTTGATTATACCTTATTCATATCTAAATTTT
>DATKLQ010000422.1:0-2961 GCA_035542335.1 Ignavibacteriaceae bacterium
CAATCATCCAGGAAGGGAGCTCCATGCCATACACGATAAGCTTCGTTTACCATCATATGATCCATCTGCACCGGGAACCAAACATCCAAAGTCGGATGCCACACATTATCATATACATCAGAAGCAATTGTAAAAGTATTGGTCTTCTCATTTCCATACTGTATATAATAAATACCCGGTTCTTTTACCGAACTGAAATCAAACTTAGCGTAATTATACCGCAGGTAAACTCCCCATTCCTTTACTTCACCTTGAAACTTTTCAACAGATTCACCTTCGGGAGTTACCTGATAAAGTGAAGCAGTTTTTAAAGCCGGATCATTTTTATCTAGTTCGATTACTGCTACTTTTTCCTGATCAGGAGTGTATCCTACCTGGGAAAATCCAATGTTAGGTTTTCTAATCCAATTTGGAATTGCATTCGGTTCAACATACCATGTCAATACTTTTCCGGTTTTATTTGCAGGAAGTAAGCTGCGGAGTATAAACCATCCGTTTTGCGCCAGGTTTCGACCATCGAAGAGCATCAAATCAGCATCCAAGCTTTGAACTTTAACGAATCGCTCAGGATCTTCAGGTGCTAATAGAATTGTTTTACCTTTTGCAAGCGGCTCGGGGACAATAAATTCTCCTCTTCCCCTATCATCAAAGGTTGTGTGTCCGGCAAACTGAGGTATCTTTTTAGAAACAGGTTCTATCTTTGTATCACCTGAAGGATACCTTGGAAAATTACCCGGTTTTCCGTCCATCATATATGTCTTCTCAAAGTAGGCTGAAGGTAAGAATTCTATATTAAAGCCTGCATTTCCTATAAGTTTTTCAGGAAGAGGTTTATCAAGGTAAACATTAATTTCTACCCCATTATTCTTGGCAGCAACACTGATTTTAGAATTAAAACTGAACTCTTTATAGCTTAACTCAACATTAATAGTATTGTTTTCCTTATCAATTGTACGATTGACTACCTGAGGCACTAAATCCCATTGTTCAGGAGTATTTTGTAACCTGACGGCACCGCCGGTAGCAGTCCGCACTCCATGATGAATAATTTCTATCCCTGCAGTTTTTTCATCAAAAAAGAAACCGTTGTATTGATTGCTGAATACAAAAACGTTAACACCGGGTGTTTCAAAATATTCCAAATCATTTAATTTGAGCTTTTGGGGAAAAGAAAAGTTATAAAGAAAAATTAATAAAAGAAGACAGATTTTGAGAAGCCGGCCGGGTTTTAGCATGATTACTCCGCATTGTTCATCTAAAAATGATTAATTACTTTCGTAAAAAAAGTATTTTCCAGGGATATAACCAATATCTTATTTTTTAAAGCTGTAGCTTCATACAAGCAATACTAATCTAAAAAATGATATCAGTACTTTATTTTAAGTAAAGATATTGCCTGACGCGGCAGCTGTATCTTAATAAAGGCAATACCGTTGTTGATTTTTATTTGTTCAGGTGCCGAAAACATTTCAAGCCTGCCTGCTTTTTCAAGTTCCGCTATTTGAACAGCAGTCGGGTTCTGTGGTGAACCCATTCTCTTCCATACTTCGTAAGAATTACTATGCTCTTCATCTATCCGGTAATGAGTAAGTACGGCTGTTTTAGAAGGAATTCCTTTGATTTCAAGATTTACATGAGGACCTCTGCCGAGCATATCCACATCATGGTAATTCCATACCAAAACGGTTATGGAATTTTCATCCTTACAGGCAAAAGCATTTATATCTGTCTCCTTACCTCTTACCCCCGAATCGCATATAGTTTTAAAATCATACCTTAAGTCTCCTAAAACTTCCACACGGTTACCCGACATCATTCCAAGCATTCGAAAAACATTCAGTACCGGTTTATCGACACCGTTTGTTGCCAGGCTGCGGAATCCGGCAAACCAGGGCTGGTTTTCAAATTCAAAAGACCAGTTGAGAGCTCCGATTAGATTTATTCCGTAATAGTCTGCCATATCATATATTCGTGTAACAGATGCTGCCGTATAGCTTGAATACATTGTGCCATTGCGGTAAGCATTTTGAGGATTTGTCATTACTCCGCATGCAGCACATCCTTCGGGATCGGATTCACCGATAATAACGGGAAGATTTTTAAATTCCGGGAATGAAGCTATCACGGAAAAATTATCTTTAATATTATTTAGTTGTGACTTTATCCCCATTCGAACGGTTCCATTTACAATGTCGGGGGATCCCTTTGCATGAAACGCCACGTAATCAAGCGGGGCCCCGATTTTTCCCGTTGCATAATTAGTATCCGATAAGCAGTGCCTGAGGAATGGTTCCAAAAACCACATCCCGCCGCCGGTTGTATGGGGACCACCGAAACGGGCTGCGGGTAATGCCCGCTTAACGGCATCTGATGCATAATCGAACATTTTACAATATACATCTATTTTATCGGAGGCCTGCAGATACATGATATCAGGTTCATTCCAAAGTTCCCAATACCAGCTTTCAACTTCGGATTTTCCATATCTTTCAATGCAATGTTTTACCCACTGATATATAAGTTCTGCCCATTTTTTATAATCTTTTGGAGGATAAGCCCAGCCCGTCTCCAGCTTTTCGGAACCACCGGGAGTCCAATGATGACGATATGGTTCGGGGTGAGTTGAAAGCGCCTCCGGCATAAAACCGATTTCAACAAGCGGCTTCATTTTCCGTTCAATATAGGAATCAAATATTTGATCAATTATTCTCCAGCTGTAAACCGGATTACCCAAACTGTCTTCCGTATACATATCGGTTGATCCCCATTTAAGCGCCGGTGTTCCGTCCCCTGATGTCATTAGATTGTGCGTGCGGATGTAAACCGCAACTGGACTAAGTTCTGCTAATTCCGACAGTAATTTTTTTCCGTTTTTCATATAAGTATAATTGGGTTCATCATAACCGAACCATGCCCAGATATGCCTCATCGGCCCTTTCTCTTTTGTAATGTCTACAGTGA
>DATKLQ010000423.1:0-2214 GCA_035542335.1 Ignavibacteriaceae bacterium
ATTACAAACTCCGCATATTTCCCTTCTTCACTCTTAAATTTAATTTCTCCGCCATGCTGCTTTACAACAATATCGTAACTTAAAGACAAGCCGAGTCCTGTTCCTTCACCGGCAGGCTTAGTAGTGAAAAAAGGATTAAAAAGTTTATCTTTAATAGATAGCGGAATTCCGCTGCCGTTATCCTTTATACATATTTTAACTTTATCACCGCAATTTTTTGTTGAAACAAAGAGCATCGGTGCAAAATCAATTCCGTTCTTGCGCTTTTTTTCAAAAGCCGAATAACAGGCATTATTAATTATATTCAGGAATACCCTGCTTATATCCTGAGGTACAATCTTTATTTTCCCGATTGACTCATCGTACTCTTTTTCTATATTGATATTAAAATCTTTATTCTGCGCTCTCATTCCGTGATAAGCAAGGTTAACATACTGGTCTACAAGATCATTTATATTAGTTAAAGTTTTTTCGCCTGAAGTTCCTCTAGAATGGAGAAGCATGCCTTTTACAATCGAGTCTGCACGTTTGCCGTGCTGATTAATCTTCTCAAGATTTTCTTTAAGGTTTTCGATTAACTCTAAAACTTCTTCATGCTTTTTATTCTGAAATTCCGTTTTCAATTCATCGAGAAGCTCACGGCTGAGTTCGGAAAAATTGTTTACAAAGTTCAGGGGGTTTTTTATTTCGTGGGCAATTCCTGCCGTAAGTTCGCCAAGTGATGCCATTTTTTCCGAATGAATAAGCTGTGCCTGAGCAGATTTTAATTCGCTCAAGGTTATTTCAATTTTGTTTTTTGCTTCATCAAGATTTTTAAAATCCTCATAACGCGAATAAGCAACTGAGAAAGCTTCCGCTAATGTTTTTACCAAATCAAGTTTTTCTGCAGTCAAAGGTGAAACATCTCCCACGTAAAGCATACCTTGTGTAAACGGAACGAAATGCAGGTGAAGAGATTCCGGCGGTTCCGACGAACCCTGGTAAGTTTCAGCATTCTGAACCTCCCCAAGCTGCATCATCGATCTTGTCCAGCCGACAAACTCTTCTTTATTCCAGTGTTCTTTATAAATCTGCTTCTTTCTCCAATGTTCGACCGTATTGGCGGCAGGTATAGTTGCATTGAAATCTAAATTTAATACGCCCAGAGATTTACCGTCTGGTGTAGTTAAATAGACCCTAACTTTTTCATTTTTTTCGTCTACGATGAAAATACCGCATCTAATAAATGGGACGTCAAGAGTTTTTAATTCACGCCAGATTAATGGTGTAATGCGGTTTAGGTCTTCGGATGTTCTCATCGAGGCGATCTCTGCCCGGACTCGATCCAGTGAAGCCTGCTTCAGCGCTTCTTTTGCCTGGGCCTCTGCTTTCTGCAGTTCAAGATACCGCCTGAATGTAAGATCGATAATAACCTTAAAGCGGTTCAGGATATTAATTTCAATCTCGGAATACGGCTCTTCCGACCAGGCATAAAACATTCCCTCGGAAAAAGGAAAATAATAACCATGTTCTTTTTGTTCTTTATGCTCCCTGGGGTTATAAGGCGCCTGCACCCGGGCAAAGATCGCTTCATAGTATGACTTGAGTTCTTCACTGCTCAGAGTGGTAAAATAATTCTCGTTTTTCAGCCAATTTTCGTACTGTTTCATAAATACAGGATGCTCAGACATATCGCCCGAGCCGATCATTGTAAATGAATCGCTTTCAGAGGTTGTTGCTGCCGCATAAAATACTCCGCGGAGCGAATCCTTTGAAAGGAGCACCACTCCGCATCTCAATGAACTAATTCCGAGTTCCGGTAATTCGGTGAACAATATGCTCATCGTATCTGTAAGATCTTTACTCGTATGCATGGCCATAGCCTTGGCTCTGACTCTTTCAAGGGCAGCTTCGATTTCCAATTCGCGGTTTTGAGCTTCAACGGCTTTTCTTTTTTGTTCCAGCTCTTCTATTGTTTCTTCAAGTAAAACCGCAGTTGTTTTTTTTACCTGTTCGGTTCTTCCAAGCTTAAATGCGGTTATCTCAAATTCCCTATCTGCGTCTTTTAATGATTTAAAAAGTTTCTCCTTTTCATCAATAGTTAAGTTTTGTGAATTCTGAATTGCATCTAGGACTATTTGAATTTTTGCATTCATTGTGATTTAGTTTTCCTTCAATGCTGCCCAGCAGAAGGTAGTAGAATGAAAGCCCTGTCTGTTGTTTGTGATCGTACCG
>DATKLQ010000424.1:0-15179 GCA_035542335.1 Ignavibacteriaceae bacterium
TCCGGGAATAAAATAAAGTCCTTGAAAAAAAGTCTTGATGATTATAAAAAGCAGATTGAAGATTATAAGAAATTGTTGAACCTTTCGCTGGAACAATTAGAAAAGGGAAATTTAACCATGATTGAATATCTTACTGAAATCAGGAACTATATAGACATTCAAAAAGAATATATAGCAGCAGGAACAAATTATCAGCTGGAAATCAGCAATTACAATTACTGGAATTGGTAGAATTGGATGCCGGATGTAGTGCGTGTGTCATCCCGATGAATATCAGGATCTTCCCAATGATGGTACCGGATGCGGGATACTTGATACTGGCCTGCCGGATGATGGTAAGGCGGTTACGGTTAACGAGGCCCGGGTCGTTTTGCGGAAACGTTCAGCGTAACGTTATACGACTAACGATCTACGATACGGGCTTCGTTAACGATTGACGCTAAACCAACTTTGATGCCGGATGTGGTACGTGTGTCATCCCGATGAATATCGGGATCTTCCCAATGATGGTACCGGATGCGGGATACTTGATACTGGCCTGCCCCGGCGTAGTCCCGATTCTATCGGGACGAAGCCGGGATGCTGGATGCTAAATGGTTGATAATGGAGACACATTAGATATTAAAATTTAAGAGGTATGAATATTCAATAATCAATGCTCAATGAGCAATATTCAATTAACTCTAAAGAAAACACAACGTTAGTTAAATGGAATTTCAGAAAGAAGGATCGGTTAAATAAAAGGGTTATCCAATAAATTTTTAAACAGATTATCATGGATAAAATATTTTTATTTTCCTTACTCTTGATAGTGCCAATAATTATCATATCATGCGGGCGTACCGATGAAAACAATGCCGATCAGGTTAGCAGCGGTGCGCCGGTTACAATCACTCACCCGTTCAAAACAAATTTAAGTGATTATATTGAATTAAACGGGAATACTGTTTTTTTAACCAAAGAAATTATAAGATCTACTTTCCAGGGATATGTTGAAAAGGTTTATAAGAATGTAGGAGATGATATAAAATCCGGGGATGATCTATTTCAAATAAGAACTATTGAATCTGCTGCCGCAGAGAGCTTAAATATTTCATTCGGAGGGAAAGAGTTTAGAGGAACGGTAAATTTAAAGACCCAATCTAACGGAGTACTTACCGAATTAAATTATCATCAAGGGGATTTTGTTTCTAATGGCGAGCAGCTTGCTATAATATCCAATCCTTCTTCTATGAGAATAGATGTGAATGTTCCTTTTGAGGATGTTTCCAAAGTAATAATTGGAAACAGCTGTGAGATTCAGCTGCCGGGCGGGGAGAATTTGAAAGGGATTATAGATAGAAAAATACCGAAGGTAGATTCGGCAAGTCAAACTCAAACCTACCTTATAAAATTAGCTGACTACAAGCAGCTTCCGGAAAATTTGAACATAACAGTTAAAATTCCTTTCCGGCAAATAAAGGATGCATTCGTTATTCCTAAAAATTCTGTTGCAGCAAATGTAACGCAGGATTCATTTTGGGTAATGAAGCTTATTAATGACACAAGTGCGGTAAGAGTGAACGTGCAGAAAGGAGTTGAAAACGACAGCCTTGTTCAGCTTGTTAATACATCGTTAAAACCGGATGATAGAATTATTCTTACCGGTGCATACGGGCTGCCTGATACAGTGAAAGTTGATATTCAAAAATGAAAAATTTCTACCTGAAATATAAAAGTCCGGTAGCTGTACTTTTGTTTATAATTTTACTTGGCGGTATCTACATACTTATAAATATTCAATCAGGTTTACTTCCAGACGTTACTTTTCCCAAAATTAAAATCATTGCGGAGAACGGCGAGCAACCTGTTGATAAAATGATGGTCAGCGTTACGGTTCCGCTTGAGAACACTATCAAAAGGGTGCCTGATTTAAATCTTTTAAGAAGTACAACCAGCCGTGGAAGCAGCGAAATATCAGCCTTCTTTAATTGGGGCTCAGATATTAATTTAGCGCAGCAGCAGGTAGAATCCCGCATCAGTGAAATAAAGGAAACCCTGCCTGCAGACGTAAGCATTTCTGTCGAGAAGATGAATCCTTCCATATTTCCTATAATTGGTTTTTCACTTGAAGGCAAAGGCTTCAGCCAGATTGAATTAAAAAATGCGGCCGAATATAGAATCAAACCTTTTCTATCACGGATAGAAGGAATCTCTGAAGTCGAAGTTCAGGGAGGAGAGGTTCAGGAGTACCATATCATAATGGATGCTCAAAAATTAGGCAGGTTAAAAATATCTCCGCAGGTTATAGCAACAGCTGTTTCTCAATCGAATTTTATTTCTTCGACCGGCTACCTTAACAGCTATGACAGGCTTTATCTTACACTTGCCGAATCAACTCAAAAAAATAAAAATGATATTGAAAATCTTGTAATTAGTAATAACAGGAAAAGAGTTATAAGATTAAAAGATGCTGCACGGATTGAAATTGGTTCGGAGAGACAATATATAAATATAAAAGCAAATGGACAGGTTGTTCCATTAATAATGGTTTTAAAACAGCCGGATGCGAATCTGATTGATATTGAAAATGCAATTAAAAAAGAACTGCCGGATCTGCAGCGTATTCTGCCGAAGGGAATGAATCTGCGGATTTTTTACGACCAGGCTGACTTTGTTGCCGATGCCATCGGCAGCTTAAGGGATGTAATGTGGATTGGATTATTGCTTGCAATACTAATGACAGTACTGTTTCTCAAGTCTCTAAAAGCAAGTTCAGTAATTCTTGTTACTATACCTTTAACTCTAGGACTTACATTTATTGCTCTGTATCTATTCCATTATACAGTCAATATAATGACAATTGGTGCTATCGCTGCATCAATCGGATTAATCATCGATGATGCAATCGTTGTTGTTGAGCAAATCCATCGGACGCATGAAGAGAATCCCGAAGAAACAAGCACCACACTTGTAATAAAAGCAATCAGATATCTATTTCCTGCAATGGTAGGCTCTTCTCTAAGTACAATTGTAATATTTTTTCCTTTCTTTTTAATGGGCGGAGTTGCAGGCGCGTATTTCAAAGTATTAACAAATACAATGATAATTACTCTGGTTTGTTCCTTCTTTGTTACATGGATTATACTGCCGGTCATCTACTTGCTTTTTTCAAAGAAGGAATCTGCGCTTAAGCAGCATAAAGAAGTTAAAAAAAGAAATTGGGTATATTTTTTCATTTTCAAGCCGGTTTTATCTTTTATATTTGTAATCATTCTAATTGCTGCATCGTTTTTTATAATCCCTTCATTACAATCCGGATTTTTACCCGATATGGATGAAGGATTAATTATTCTTGACTATAAAAGTCCGCCGGGAACATCTCTTGCAGAAACAGACAGGATGCTTAATGTTGTTGATGATATAATTAAAAACACATCTGAGGTGGAGAGTTTTTCCCGCCGCATCGGAACAGAGCTTGGCTTTTTTATTACTGAACCGAATACCGGGGATTATACAATTCAACTGAAAAAAGAAAGGAATCTAACAACCGAAGAAGTAAGCGATAAAATACGTAAACAGATTGAAGCAAAACTGCCTGCATTGGAGGTTGACTTCGGACAGATGATTGAAGATGTAATTGGAGATCTGATCAGTTCCAAACAGCCGATAGAAATTAAGATTTTTGGTGATGAGCAGAGTACATTGCAGAATCTGGCGATGAAGGTTGCGGGTGTTGTTGAAAGCGTACAGGGTACGGCAGATGTATTTGATGGAATTACAATTGCCGGCCCCAGTATAGTTTTCAAACCTAAATATGAAACTCTTGCCCAATACGGATTAACACCAAGCGATTTGCAGTCCCAGATGAACTCAAAAATAAAAGGGGAAGTTGTCGGAAATGTATTAAATCAGAATCAGCTCATTAATATCAGGATGTTTAATGGAAAGCTTTATAATACACTAAATGATCTTCGGAATGGATTTATTTTTTTAAATGACGGAACTGCCAAACCGTTAAAAGAATTTACTGATGTACATCTTGAAAATGGTGCTGCGGAAATAACAAGAGAAAATCTGAAGCAGATGATAAACGTAAGCGCAAGGTTAAACAACAGAGATCTCGGAAGCACGCTGAAAGAAATTCAAAATAAAATTAATTCAGAAATAAAACTTCCCGGCGGTTATGAAATTGTTTACGGCGGATCCTATGCAGAACAGCAGCAGGCATTCAATGATTTGATGATAATTCTTATTCTTGCAATCCTGCTTGTGTTTACAGTTATTCTTTTCCTTTTCAGAAAAATCAATATTGCTATTGCAATTATTTTAATAGCTGTTTTGGGAATTTCCGGCAGCCTGATTGCACTTTTCATAACGGGAACTCCACTAAACGTGGGAAGTTATACCGGAATAATTATGATTGTAGGAATCATAGGGGAGAATTCTATATTTACCTATTTGCAGTACAGGGAATTTAAACGTGCAGACAACAGTAAGGAAGATTCTATAGTATATTCAATATCAACGAGGCTGCGTCCCAAACTTATGACTGCATTCGGTGCGATTATAGCTTTGCTGCCTTTAGCATTTGGAATAGGAACCGGGGCGCAAATGCATCAGCCTTTGGCAATTGCAATTATCGGCGGATTTATTATTGCTCTGCCTCTATTATTAGTAGTTCTTCCAACAATTCTAAGAATAATAGAAAAATGAAATGACTTATTTTTTTAATTTAAAATAACCGGAGGCACTATATGAAAAAATTAATCAGAAAAATTTCTTTTGTTTTTATTCTCTGCATCTCTCCATTTCAGGTTATTTCTTTTGCTCAATCTTCCGGTTATCATATAGTTAAAACCATTCCAATAGGCGGAGAAACAAGATGGGATTATCTGGCCGTAGATAATACTTATAATAGATTGTTTGTTTCTCATTCCTCATCTGTGGCAGCAATAGATCTGTCAACTGATTCATTAATTCTTGAAATTAAAAATTTGAACGGTGTTCACGGAATTGCTTTTGCACCTGAATTTAATAAAGGATTCATCAGCAACGGAAGAGACAGTTCCGTAACTGTATTTGATTTGAAATCCCTGGATGTTTTGGATAAAATAAATGTAACAGGGAAGAATCCCGATGCAATTTTATATGATCCTTTTTCGAAAAGAGTCTTTACAATGAACGGGAGATCAGATAATTCAACTGCTGTTGATGCAAAGACAAATAAAATAGCCGGTACAATTAAGCTCGACGGGAAACCTGAATTTGCTGTATCTGATTCCAAGGGAAGAATATTTGTTAATATTGAGGATAAAAGTGAACTGGAAGAATTAGATCCGCAAAAGTTAGAGGTATTAAATATCTGGTCAATAGCCCCCGGTGAAGAACCATCAGGTTTGGCAATTGATGCGGGCAATAACAGGCTCTTTTCAGTCTGCGGAAATAAAACTATGGTAATAGTTGATGCAAAATCCGGAAAAATAATTAAGACATTACCCATCGGCGGACATGTAGATGCTTGTGCTTTCGATAAACAGGATAAATTAATTTTCAGCTCAAACGGAGAAGGTAATTTAACTGTTGTTAAAGAAAAATCTCCGGATGATTTTGAAGTAATAGATAATGTAATTACAAAGCAAGGTGCTAGAACAATGGCTTTCGATGAAAAGACAAAAAGAATTTATACAGATGCAGTTATCGAGGGGAATAATAATTCCCAAGTCTTCGGCATATTGGTTCTTGAAAATATTAAGTAAGACAGATGGTTAAGACTAAATTAATTCCCATTTTAATTTCGTTACTGATCTTTTCCGGATGCAACGATACTGCGTACAAACGGAATTCCGGCAATAAGATTTCCTTGCCGGGCAAATTTGACAAATACGTTTTGCTTCCAAACGGCTGGAAATTGACGCCCGCAGGAGACCAGATCGGCATCGGCGAGCTGCCGTTAAACTTAATAATAACCCATGATGAAAAATATGCAGTTACATCTAACAGCGGCACAAAAGAAAATTCGATCTCCGTAATCGATTTGGAAAAGAAAAAAGAAATTCAGAGAATTAGTATTGATAAGACATGGCGCGGATTAGTTTTCAATAAAGATGATTCAAAGCTCTTTGTTTCAGGAGGCAACAACAATGCAGTATATATCTTCAATTTTACATCCGCACGATTAGCATTAACGGATTCAATTATTTTGGGAAAGTATTTCCCCAAAGAGGAAATTTCAATTACCGGGCTGGATTACTGGATTAAAGAAAATTTACTCCTGGCAGTTTCGAAAATGAGCAATACATTATATGTCTGCAGCATTAAAGCAAAAAAAGTTCTTAAGAAGGTTAAGCTTGGCGGAGAGTGCTATGATGTAAAGATAAATCATTCAGGCACTTATGCATATATATCCTTATGGTCAAAATCCTCAATTGCCGAAGTAGATTTAAATACGTTTTCCATTACTAATATGATCGAAGTAGGAAATCATCCTACGGAAATTTTAATAACAAATGATGATGACCGGCTCTTTACGGCTGATGCTAACAATAATACAATCTCTGCAGTTGATCTTAAATTAAAAAAAGAAACTGAAAAAATAATTTCATCTTTGCATCCGGATGCACCTTATGGAAGCACGCCGAATGCAGTTTGTTTCAATAAAGATGAAACTGTTTTAATTGCTGCAAATGCGGATAACAATTATCTTGCACTTTTTAATATAAGTAAAAAAAACAATTCACAGAGCATAGGTTTTATACCGGTCGGCTGGTATCCGACTTCAGTAAAAATGCTCGGATCGAATAAAATAATAGCGGCAAACGGAAAAGGACTTTCATCTTCCGCTAATCCTCGCGGCCCGGAGCCGACGGTTCCCGATGATGATGTTAATGTTGAATATATAGGATCTTTATTTAAAGGTTCCTTATCCATAATTAATTATCCCGGTATAAAATATTTGAGTTCCTTTTCAAAACAAGTTTATGAAAATACGCCCTATACCGGCAAGAAAAATATTTTGACCGGACAAAAAATTATTCCTGCAGAATTCAATAATGAAATGAGCAGGAAAATAAAACATGTCTTCTACATCATTAAGGAAAATAGGACATACGACCAGGTTTACGGCGATATAGAAAAAGGTAACGGGGATTCATCAATTTGTATTTTGGGGAAACAGGTAACCCCGAATCAGCATAAATTAACACTCGAATTCACGCTTTTTGATAATTTTTATTGCGATGCAGAAGTAAGCGCCGACGGACATAATTGGTCCATGGCAGCTTATGCAACAGATTATGTCGAAAAAACATGGCCGACATACTATGGTGGAAGAGGGGGCAATTATGATTTCGAAGGTTCTGAAATTTCGGCACCGTCATCGGGATATATTTGGAATCAGGTCATCAAGAAGAACTTATCTTTAAGAAACTACGGGGAGTTTGTCGAGGAAGTTAAAGGAAGCAAAGATATTTACAAATCCAATGATGGAGACCTGGAAAGATATACCTGTAAAAAATATCCGGGGTTTGATTTGGAAATTTCAGATTTGACGAGGTACAGCATCTGGGAAAAAGAGTTCGATGAGTATTCTAAAAATGATTCCCTGCCGGTATTCAATCTTATAAGGCTGCCAAACGATCATACCATGGGTACTACGGCCGGGAAATTAACTCCCCAGGCTTATGTCGCTCAAAATGATTATGCATTAGGATTAATGGTTGAAAAAATTTCGAAGAGCAGGTTCTGGAAGGAGAGCATAATCTTTGTTCTTGAAGATGACGCACAAAACGGTTCTGATCATGTTGATGCTCATAGATCTACATTGCTTGTTGTCAGCCCGTACATAAAAAGAAATTTTGTGGATCATACTATGTATTCAACCTCCGGTGTGCTGAAAACTATCGAATTGATTTTAGGTTTAAAGCCAATGACTCAATTTGATCTCTCTGCAAATCCCATTCTAAATCCAATTACAGATGAGCCTAATTTCGGCACGTTCAATTCTCTAAAGCCTTTAATAGATATCGAAGCAAGAAATAAATCCGGCTCTTATGGATCAAAAAGGAGCAGTGAATTTAATTTTGCAAAAGAAGATGATATTCCCGACGTGGAATTGAATGAGATAATCTGGAAGTCGATTAAAGGTAAAAACTCAAAGATGCCTTCCCCCGTTCGAAGCGCATTTGTTAATGTTGTTGTTAGCGAAACAGGCCATTAAAAAAGAAGTGATTTCTTCTAATTAATTTCGTCCCTTAAAATTTTAACATTACTTTCATATTTAGATACTCTTTCATAAAATTCTTCCGGCAGCGGAGCCGATTTTCTTGTTTTGGGATCAACATGCACAATTACTCCCTTACCATCTGCAATAACCTGGTTTCCTTTCTCAACAAGATGCTCAAATCCGAAGCTTGAGTTCTTAATGTATGGAATTCTCGTATAGATTGTTAATTGATCATCATATCGGGCATAATTATAATAATTAATTTCATTCCTCACTACAAAAAATAATCTTACGTCGCTGAAGATTCCCTTTTCGGGGAGAAGTCCTATTTCTTTGATATATTGAAGGCGGGCATGCTCAAAGTAATTGATATATACGGCATTGTTGCAGACTCCCAGCATATCGACTTCATTGAATCTGACGGTTAAGCTGATTTTATGCTTGAAATCTTTAGGAGACATTCTTTTTTGAAATATGCTTAATCATTTTCAGCAGAAAAATACCAAATACCCATAAGGATACCAAAGACGAACCCAAAGAAATTATTTTGGGATGTTGTGTATAAAATGTTTTTTCATGTTGAATCTCTACGTCCCCGGCAAGGAAAGTTCTGTCAAACATTTTTGTTTCTGCTTTTGTAATTCCGGTGGGATCGATTATTGTGCTGATTCCGCCGTTTGCCGCTCTCACAACAGATCTCCTGTTTTCGACTGCACGAAGCACCGACATTTCCTTATGCTGGTATGGGCCGCTCGAATTCCCGTACCAGCTGTCGTTTGTAACCACAGCGATAACCTCCGCTCCTTTTTGAACGAATGAAGCTACAAACTCGGGATATATAGATTCATAACAGACTAACCCGGCCAGCATCACGGAATCTGCACTTCCCGCAGGCATTTTACCAAATGTCATTTTAAAAACCGCCGTATCTTTACCCACATTCCAACCGGATATTCCCACGCTCCACTTTATAATCTTGCCGAGGAACGGAAACTCGTCGACGAATGGAACTCTTTCCCCAAACGGAACTAATTTCATTTTCCCATAATGACCTATATAACTGCTGTGAGGCGAAAAAAAGAGAATACCGTTATAGGTAGAGTAATAGAAACCTCCCGCCTCACTGTACTTGGAATCCTCAGGAATATTCTGCCGGTGGAGAATCAGATCAGGCATGCCTGTCATCAGGTACACATTCTTCTTTTCTATAAAATTATAGATGGAATCCACGACGGACTGATAATTTCCGCTCATAAGATAAAAAGGCAACGCCGTTTCCGGCCAGATTATCAATTGGGCTTTTTGTACAGCAGCTTTCCGGGAGAGATTAAGATAACCAGTTATTAATTTATCGGTATCAAACCCGCCCCATTTTTCCCACGG
The DNA here is from genome assembly GCA_035542335.1 of Ignavibacteriaceae bacterium. Classification (GTDB taxonomy): domain Bacteria; phylum Bacteroidota; class Ignavibacteria; order Ignavibacteriales; family Ignavibacteriaceae; genus DATKLQ01. Next base: position 9,587 of record DATKLQ010000424.1, read on the forward strand.
ATCAAGGTTGGGCTGGATAAGTCCGATTGTTATTTTATCCGCCGGATGATCAAATGAAGACAAACGCACAAAACCGTAAATTAATATTAATAGAAATATTAAAACTGCAGTGGAAAAATGAATTATCCTTTTAAAAAATATTTTTTGAGATTTGAAATTCATAATTGCTTTGTATAAAAGGACATTAATAAAAACTATTACCAATGTTAATCCGAGAGCGCCGATTATATCCGCTATTTGGATAAAGGAGATGAAATGCGACAAGCCGTTGCCTAACGTAAGCCACGGGAAGCTCGCATCGGTGAGCATATAAAGATATTCATAAGTTACCCAGAAGAAAGGAAAAAGGTAAATAGAATATTTTTCAGGAAAAATTTTCCGGGAGAAATAGTAAAGTGTTGAGGCAATTAATAAAATAGAAGGATTAAAAAATAATAATACAACACCTGATATCATCAGGAACGGGTCCGTAGATTTCTGCCAGCTTCCGACCCAGTAGAGAGTAATTAAGCAGAATACAAAAAAGGTAAGGTAGGAAGCCCGGTTAATCTCCAGAAGCGATTTCTTTTTTTCAATTACAACGAAATAAGGAATAAATCCCCCGAACATAAGGATTTGAAAGGGGAAAGGAAGCGGGGGAAATGACAGCCCGAGCATCGCCCCGCTGAACACCAGCAGTATTCTTTCTTTTCTTCTTTGAATTTTTTCTTCCGCGGAAAGCCGGGATCTTTGAATTAATTTTATTTTGAGCTCCAGTTAGAAATTTATTAAAATCGGTTCAGCGCCGATCGCTTTTGAGTCTTTTCTTCCGTAAAAAATATCTCACTGCAAAAAATAATATTACAAGAACGGTTACAACAATAACAATTTTATTATACTTACTTAAGTAAAAGTCAACCTCCCCAACATTGTTTCCAAAAATGATTCCCATGTAAATAATTATTGTATTCCAGATAAGAGCGCTTATAGCAGCAAGGAGGGCCGTTTTTCTTGGTTTCAATTCACTTAATCCTGCGAAAAAAGATATAACCGATCTGGTCCCCGGCATAAACCGGTTTGCAAGGATTACAAAGTAGCCGTATTTGAGGAACCACTGCTCGGCTTTATCTAAAGCATCGAGCGAAATAAATTTTATTTTTCCCGCTCTCAAAACTTTTTTATCCAGGAGTGAACCTATATAGAAAAGAGTCATGAACCCCAATACGCTGCCCATAGTTGTTATAAGAAGAGTCGGGAAAAAATGAATTGCCGATTTTGAAATCAAGGAACCGCCGATCACCACAACAACATCGCTAGGCGAAGGGGGGAATACATTTTCTATATAGGAAAAGGAAAAGAGGACTACATAAATCCAGAAAGGATTAAGATGGGAGATATGAGTAAGGATTTCTTCAATCATTCAGATCGTTTTCTGAAATTAAAACAACGGCGAATGCAGCTATTCCTTCTTCCCTTCCGATAGATCCCAGGTGTTCGGTAGTTGTAGCTTTAATAGAGACATGAGTAACATCCATTTTAAGAATTTCAGCGATTTTCTGTTTCATTTTTCCGATGTAAGGGGAAAGCTTAGGCTCCTGTGCAGTTATTACTGAATCGATGTTGCAGACAGTGTATCCCTTTTTTAAAGCAAGGTTTGAGATATTCTCTAAAAAGATTCTGCTGTCGGCATCTTTATATTTAGGATCGGTATCGGGGAAAAAGTTGCCTATATCTCCCAAAGCTAATGCACCCAGCAGTGCGTCGCAGATTGCATGAAGAAGGACATCGGCATCCGAATGGCCCTTCAAACCTTTTTCAAACGGGATCTCAATCCCGCCCAGAATAAGCTTCCTGTTGTGAGCAAAGCTGTGAACATCGATCCCTATTCCGGTCCTGAATCCCGGTTTCAATGTCTTACCTCAAAAGTTTTAAATTCATCTTTAAACTCTTCCCAATTGATTTTCGCATTTTTAACTGCAGAATGAGACGGTCCTATTTTCATTTTATAGAAGAGGTCTTCAATAAGAGACTTTTCTCCCTCGGCTACTGCAAGTACTTCTCCGGTGTACAAATTTTTCACATAACCTTTTAGTCCAAGCTGCTGGGCAATTTTTAAAACATACCACCTGAATCCTACACCCTGGACAAATCCGTTTACAATTATTTCTGCCCGCTTTAAATCTTTATCCACTTAACTGTTCATTTTGAGTACTTAACAATTCCGAGGCTAATAGTCCTGTAAATATAAGAATACAGCCTATAAAGCCAAAGAAAGAGATAGTTTCATGCAGGATCAGGTAAGCAAAAACCGAAGAAAAAATAGGTTCAAATGAAATGATAATACCTGCTTTTGAAGGTGTTGTAAACTTTTGGAATTTTGTTTGAAGTGTGGACGCAAGCACCGTGGCCAATATTGAAGTATAAAGGAATGCGAAAATGATATACTCATTAAAAGTAAATTTTATCTTTTCAATTCCTGCAACGGAAAAAAATACCAATGTAAGAGCTCCCAATATTCCGGTTAAGCCGATTTGAATAAAAACTAGGGGAAGATATGAATGTTTCTTGCTTATTGAATCCAGGTAAACAATGTAAGCGGCATAAAAGAGAGCGCAAAGGATAGTCAGAAAGTCACCGATATTAAAATCAGAGCCGAGCTCATAAAAAACTTCCAGCAGGGATTTACCTTTGCTGGAGAGAAACAGAAGCCCTAAAACGACAAGCACAATACCGAGGACGCTTCCTTTACCGGGGATTTTCTTTTCAATAATTACCTGCCAGAAAGGGATAAAAATTACGAAGCTCCCGGTAATGAACGCCGATTTGGTTGCAGATGTGTACTGGAGCCCGGCAGTCTGGGTAGAAAATCCAAGGAAATAAAATAAACCTAAAACCAAGCCCCCGGCTAGAGTTGCTTTATTCAGTTCCTTTAAGATCTTTTTTAAGAAAGGCAGAAAAATTAATGATGCAAGCGTGAACCTTATCGTCACGAAAAGCATCGGGGATAAATCTTGGAGGGCGGTTTTAATTATTACGAAAGTAGCACCCCATATTAAAGTTATAAAAAGCAGAACCCCTTCAGCGGCGAATTTTTTCATCAATTAATCTTTACGCTGTGAATAGCCGAAATCTTTTAAGGATTTTTCATCGGAACGCCATTTATTTTTTACTTTAACTCTCAATTCTAAAAAAACGGGGTGCTGTAAAAATTCTTCAATTGAAGCACGTGCGGCCTCTCCAAGCTTTTTAATCGCATTCCCGTTCTTACCTATTATTATCCCTTTCTGGCTTTCCTTTTCGACGATGATTTCAGCACCGATAAAGTTTTTTTGTTCTTCTCTTTCTTTAAATTCGATCACAGCAGCCTCCGTGCTGTAGGGGATTTCCTCCTGGTACTGCTCAAATATTTTTTCACGGATAATCTCCGAAACAAAAAATCTTTCCGTGTCTTCCGCTACGATATCATCAGGAAAATATTTGGGGTGCTCGGGTAAATTCTGGATGATGCTATTTAGAACTTCGCCTAAATTAATTCCTATTGACGAGGATATGGGAATGATCTTTTTAAAATCTTTATAATTTGCCAATTTAATCAGGACTGCTTTTACACGATTCTGTTCAAGGAGATCTATTTTATTCAAAAGAAGGATTAGCGGTTTTCTGCTTTTTTTAATCCGCAGTACGAATTCATTGTTCAGAGTTTTTTCAGCTTCAGGATCGGCGGCCAAATCGATTATCAATAAAATCAAATCCGCATCTTTAACCGCCAGATCAACCGCCTCCATCATTTTTTCCTGAAGGAGATAGCCGGGATTTATAATTCCCGGAGTATCAAGAAAAACAGCCTGGTATTCCGGTTCGGAAAGAATACCCAGAATTTTTTTCCTGGTTGTTTGTGGCTTATTAGTAACAATCGAGAGTTTCTGGCCGAGAAGAGAATTCAGTAAAGTTGATTTTCCTGAGTTAGGCAATCCGATTATTGCTATATACCCCGATTTATGATTCATTGTTTTTCGTAATTACTATAATCCTTCCACAAGAACAGCAGTTCCGCTTGCGCTTACCATCAGCATGTTGCCGCCGCCTCCGCCGATTGTTTCATAATCCAGCTCAACTCCGACGACCGCATTCCCTCCCAATGCCTGCGCCTGCTGCGCCATTTCCTGTACGGCAATCTCTTTGGCGGTCCTCAGCTCCTTTTCATATGCAGCGGATCTTCCGCCGACTATATCCCTGATCCCTGCAAAAAAATCTTTAAATATATTAGCTCCCATTATTGCCTCACCGCTTACTAAGCCGATGTATTTTATAATTTTTTTCCCCTCGATATTCGGGGTAGTAATTACAAGCATCAGACCTCCATTAATTTTAAGGGTATTATGCAAATATACAAATACAGGGTTTTAATAGGAAAATGGGAGAAGCTGGGTAAATTCGGGAAGCTGGAAGCTGGAAGCTGGATGCTGGATACTGGATTGGATGCAGGATTGGATTCTGGATGCCGGCCTGCCACGGCGTAGTCCCGATTCTATCGGGACGAAGCCGGGATGCTGGGTGCTGGAAGAAAATTACAAAATTGCAAGATTACAAGATTATCCGAAGGATCCTTTTGGACAAGATTCTCCCGCCTAATGAATGCTGTATAGATAAGAACTAGTAGGGTAAATGGATGCAAAGAATTTCGGATTTCCAATTTCGAATTAAAGAATACAATTCAATTTTGTCAAATCACTCATTATATATAATTCCGTGTGTCTTTGAATCCGCAATTCGCAATCTGAAGTCCGAAATTAACATTCAGTCATCAGCCATTTATCCATTCAACCAGAGCGCCGCCTCCAAGGTTGCATCCATGCCTAATGGTACCTCATTTAGATTGCTTGGCTTTAAAGCTTTTTTGAAATTCAAAAAAGAAGTAGCTGAATATAATTATTCCCAAAGAAAGGACGGATCCGAAAATTGAGATGCTGGAGCCTGAAAATATATTCCTTATTATATTAGAAAATTTTTCCGAATAAGAAAGAACGGTCCGGTTCAGGTCTGCTGAATTTGTAATTGGCGCGGAATTTAAAATTATTGAAACTGCAAAACCTATTATTGCAAGGCTTAAAATGACAAAAACGCCTGAGACCGAATAGATGAAAAATTTCTGTCCTTTTTTCGCTTTAACCCTGTTATAAAGCCTGCTCATAATTAAATATGTAAATCCTTCAGACGGCGAATATTCCTTCATCTCCTTCAGGCTGGAATGAACCGCCTGCAAGGCCTTTAATCTTTTTCTCGCTTCGTCAGATTCCTTTAAAAGCTCATGCACCTTAATCAGATCTGTATATTCAAGCTCGCCGTCCAGATACTTATTTAATATTTCATCAGTAAGCTCTATCATGACAATTCCTCGATTAAATTCTTTTTAACCATGATGTCTTTTAATGCATTCCGTGATCTATAGAGGAGCACTTTTACATTTGCAACCGAAGTCTCCATCACTTCACTTATTTCTTCGCAGCTCATTCCTTCCAGGTAAAAAAGATTTAAAACAGACGAATACTTTGAGGGCAGCTGATCAACAAGATTATTAATGTGTTCCGATAAGTCTTTTCTTTCCGATTCATTA
>DATKLQ010000425.1:0-3725 GCA_035542335.1 Ignavibacteriaceae bacterium
TATGTTAAAATCCGGCTCCTTCTCCAGTAAATGGACTGTCTGAGGATAATTTATAAATGAAAGGTTCGTTGCCGCGATGGGAATTTCAACTCCACTTCCTGTGACGAGGAGTGTCATCCCACTATCAGAGATAATATATCGGATTCTTTCAGTCGGGTACGTTGGATCGATGGGGATATAAGCCGCTCCCGTTTTCATTACATCAATAATAGCGACTATCTGTTCGAAGGACCATTTTATGCAAAGCCCAACCAAAACACCAGGTCCTATGCCCTCTTTTATTAATAGAGAGGCAAATCTATTTGAGGTTGAATTTAATTTAGTGTATGACCATACGGCCCCCTCAAAAATAAGCGCTGGGGACTCGGGATGCTTAACGGACCTCTCCTTCAAACAAGGTAAGAACTATCATATTCCTATAACTATAGATAGATGGAGTTGGATTTATAGATCACGAATTGATGATTAACATCCGCTCATAAATAAATCTTTAAAAATCCAATAGTTTTTTGTTGCCTGTTTTTTAATCAATCCCTGTACAGGGGCTCCTTAAGTGTTTTGGCGAATAAAGACCGAGGAGCCGAAAGAAGATATCTTCATTATTTTAAAAATCTATCTTAATCCGATTTACTCAAGCTTTAAAATTTAATAGTTCATTATTCTATATTCTCATAACATCAAAAAAGAAGGTATTATCATGAATTTGGAGGAGAAAATTCTTGTAATAAAAGATTTTTTCCAAAAACATGAATTTATATCAGTTTTAATATTACTTGCAGGTATTCTGGTCATATTTTTTCCAGGTATTATTTTTTTTAACCACACTTTTTCCAACAGTGCTTTAGTACCAGGGACGTTACCCAGTGGTGTATATGGATACACTTATGATAAGGGAGAATATGCCATAAGGCCTTCATTCAGTAGTGCTGATTCATCATGGCAATATGAACCCTGGTTGTTCTATGCGGCTGAACAGATTCAAGAACTCCATCTCCCGCTTTGGAATCCATATATCGGTGTAGGGATGCCATTTGCTGCAAATATGATGAGTGGCATATATTACCCATTGAATTTTTTAGTTTTCATCGGGAATCATTCATCATTCCTTTTTTTGATAGATTTAACAATTCTACTGAAATTGTATATTGCCGGGTTTTTTACATATTGCTTCATGCGGGAATTAGCAATTAATAAACCCGCTTCTTTATTTTCCTCAATATCCTTCATGTTTTGTGGTTATTTTTTAGTTTATATTACCATGGCCCATCTGAATGTGGAAATTTTAATTCCTGCAGTGTTTTTTTGTTTTGAAAGAATCATAAAAAAACCAGATTTTTATAATTCGATTATTGCCTCATTCTTTGTATTTCTTTCAATTATCGGCGGAATGCCTGAGTCAACTGCCCTCCTCTTTTTTTTTGTAGGATTATATATTTTAGTAAGAATTTTCCAGGACTCCAAAAATAATCATAAAATAGAAGATATTATCTCCAAAATTTTTTGGTTAGGATTAGCATTCGTTGTTGGAATTCTATTATCAGCATTTTTATTAATTCCCTTTATTGAATTTGTATCATCCGCAGCAGTTCCTTCTCATCCAATAGATGGCTTTATCGGTCTTTATCATAAATCATTTAATTTTGACACTATCTCGATAATTATTCCCCATTTTTTTGGCTATTTTGGAAACATCTGGTATCATTCTGATTTATATGGAAACCCAATTACATTTATAGGCATTATCACTGTTTTCTTTGCATTGTGTGCGATCAGGTTGAAAGATATCAAATCCACGATTAGTATATTCTTCTCAATATTCGCGATTTTTTATATCTTAAAAAATTATGGAGTATTTTTTGTCAATTGGATCGGATATTTGCCTTTATTTAATCTAATAGTTTTTCCTAAATATCTTACTCCGGAATTTTCATTTTGTATGGCAGTGTTAGGTGGGATTGGTCTTCAAAATATATTTAACCTCTCAAAAAAGCGTGTAACTATAACTTTTGTCACAATAATTACCATAATCGGATTATTTATGCTATTCAATCTCCCTGCAGCGGCCACGACAGGATGGATCATTACTATATCCGGTATTAAGTTTTCCGCATTATACTGGATTATTATGATGGTGGCAGCCTCATTGTTCTGGTTAACAATAATCGGAGTTTGGTATAATTACGGTATTAAAAAAGATCATTTTAATCAATATCTACTATTTTCATTGATGGTTATTATTTTAGTGATTGAATTATTTTTGTGTACATCCATTTCTTATGTCGACCGATACCCACCGTACACAGCACCACCTTACATTAATTATTTAAAGAGCGATGCCGGAGAATTCCGGGTTCTTGGAACCGATTATGTCCTATATCCAAATATAGCATCAGTTTACGGGATTTCAGATATACGCGATTATGATGCAATGTTTGTGAATCGATATTACCAGTTTTATAATAAGCTCCTAGAAAACGCAGATAAAAAATTAACTCTCTCTGAATATAAAACACCTCCTCAAAGTGTTTATCCGAGTATAATTCAAATCAATCCAAATAATCTAAAATTTCTTAGTTTATTGAATGTAAAATATATTCTTGCAAATTCGGATCTTATTAAGCAAAAGAATCTCTCTGATTCAAACATTGTCCTAATATATAACAAAGAAGTAAAGATATATGAGAATAAAAAAGTAATTCCAAGAGTATTTTTCGTAAATCAAGCAATTGTCCTATCTACAGAGGATTCAATAATTAAAGAACTTAATAATTCAAGCTTTGATCCTCGAAAAACATTAATTATTGAAAAAAATATTCCTGAATTAACTCAAATAAAAGAAATTAATAACAATACAGTTAACAATTCATATTTTACAAATATATGCTTGTATGAACCAAACCTAGTGAATATCACTATCATTACGGATAATCCCGGGTTTCTGGTATTGACTGATACCTTTTATCCTGGTTGGAATGTATATGTGGATGGAAAAATCCGAGAAATTCTTCCATCTGATTATCTATTCAGGGGTGTATTCATTGAAAAAGGAACACATCAAGTGGAATTCAAATATGAGCCTCTTTCTTTTAGGCTGGGGTTGGTCATTAGTGTCCTAACAGGAATTGTTATAATACTAATTTTTATTTTGCTTATAAGAAGAAAATATACAATACAATGATTTTTTTTTAATAAATGACAATAATTTAAAAGGTAAGCCACAGAAAATTAAAAGAGTTAACTCTCTTATATAGCCGGATTTCCAAATTGAAAATGACGGGTGTAAGGTAATACATTTCTGTATTTCTAGAGAGATTTTATAGCAATGGCGGATTGATGTAGTATGATGTTAAACTACTGTTCAAAGTAGACCTTCGATTTCCCATCCCGCATAAACAGGAGGCATTCCAGAGGCCGGATATCGGTCCCGGTACTCACCATGTCCACGGTGACCGCGATCCGGATCTTCGGCGAATTCCGGAAGCTCTGGATCAGATCTTCAGGTTTCGCCCCGGTCGTCCAGTATGTAATCTTTGTGCAGAAATCATTGGCCTCATCAAAGGCCTCCCGGCATATATGGGTAATATCCTCCGCATGGGAATCATCCTTGGCAAAAATCAGGGTCTTCGGGACCCATTTCCTGCCCGGGAACAGGTCCGGCAATACCTCCTTGAACGTCGTCAATACAGTCCGGATCTGGTCCGGGGCCACAACACTCCGGTCAAGCT
>DATKLQ010000426.1:0-5595 GCA_035542335.1 Ignavibacteriaceae bacterium
CCGTCCGCTTTGGGATTTCCCGAAATATCTGTCAAAACACCTTGATAAGTGATTGTCCTCGGAACCTGCGCGGATGTGTAATGAACCAAAAAAATTAAAGAGAAGAAAACAAATATTGATTTCATCTGAACCCTCCTGAATTTTTACATAGAAATTATTTTTTACAAATTTTTAGAACGGATATATTTTAATTATCGCTTAGCTAATTCAATTGGTATTTAAGGATAGAGCTTTTCTCTTGATCAACTACTTTGCCGGCCGTATCCTGCTCGAACTCTCTTTTCCCGGCCCGCCAAAGAATTAATGCAGGGATCCCGATTGCCAGCAGCTGGGCAGGTGTATTGCAAATTACCAGGAGTAAAAAAGGAGCATTCTGTGATAAGAAAAAGGGTAAAGAAATGAAGAGTGAAAAAATCAGGACATAGCTGAGTCTGAAAATTCTGTAATCAATGCAGAGTAATAAAATAGGTGAAGATAAAACATAAGTAGCCGGAGAAAACGGACTTGCTATTGCCCCGAGAGAAAGTACCGATAACCATATTGATAAGGATTCAATTGCAGAAGCCGGCTGCCGCCTGACGGATCGGATTATAAGGAATATAATCAGAAGGTAATATGCTGATGAAAAAATTCTCCCCGTTTCCATTGTTATCCCGGGGACACCCATTCTTTCCAGCTTAAGTGCAATGCCGAAGGGAGACATGTTTCTGGCTATGGCAAACAAACGCGAAAAAGGCCTTGAGAATGCCTCGCCGGTTGCCAATCGTGGCAGCTCATAATCAATGAAGCTTTTAAAAGGCTGAGCACCGAAAATGAAAAATGCCAATAAAGTAAGAAGGATTGCAAAGCCAGCGGTTAAGAGCACCTCTTTCCATTTTCGACGTGCTATTAGATAAATGAACAGCAGTCCCGGAAAAATCTTTCCTACCGAACACATGGCAAGAAGCCCCCCTCCCGAATAAGGTTTTTTAGGAAAGAGAGCCCAGGTAATAATAGAAATTGAAACGATCATTATTTGAACATTTGATATCTGCAGCCCGAGAAGCACCGGCATGGAAAGCCAGATGAGGGGAGCCGTCCCTATTGTTCTTATTTTCCCCCGGGGTTCGAGTTTGTAAACTACAAGGGCTATTGCCAGCATCAGAGACAATGCATTCAATGTAAACCAAAGACTTCTCACAGATAAAAAATTGTTCCCAGCTACAGCACGCAATGAAGCAGGAAGCAAAAGGAAAGGAGGAGGGTAGTGGTATGAATCTACATTGAAACCTGATTCCTTACGGTTAAGATAATTTACAGGATCATAAATATTTTTATTCCCTTCAGAGACTAGCCGTGCACTCTCGCTGTATGCCGTAAGGCAGCAATGTTCAACATACCACTTGTCACCGGGAAAAATTGAGTATTGAGACAGCGTAGGATTGATCATAAAAATTGAGAGTCTTATTATCTGTGCAACAGCAGCAATTCCTAGAATCAGCCAGGCGATGCTTAACCATGGTTTTTGCTTTCTTATATCTATCAGACCGGCAGGCAATCTGCGGGCAATCAGCAGAGCACCTGTCACACAAAGAGCCAAAGAAATTATTATTGAAAACGCTAAGGGAATTCCCAGGCCTGAAAGGCCGACGTTTAAAACGGCAGCAGTGATTATACAGGCTGCAGCGGAAATTATTACCCTTTCCATACCGTACCTGATTTTGGCTGCAGTTTCTTTTTTAACCTGTCCGGCTCCTATTCCCTCTCTCATTATTTTATTTTCCTTTCACAGAAACTTTAAGCCCTCGATTCTTATAATTTTTTAAATACTCAGGTATATGATCTTCTCCGTTTATCTTCCCTTTCGAAATATCCGCTATAGGTTTTCCATCAATTATTTTCAAAGGCAGCACCCCGGCCCATACTTCCAGGTTCAAATCATCCTCATCATCAAGCGGCGGACCGGTTCTTATTTTTGCAGACGCTTCATTGATCTTTAAAGAAAAAAGGGATGTTGCATGCAGCTCCTTTTCAGTCGGTTTCCGCACATCATCCCACCTCCCGGGAATTATATGTTCGGTAATAATTTTTAATGCGTCTGTTTTCTCGCCCGGGCTGTTCAGCTCATGAGCTTTCCCGAAAATCACCACCGATCTGTAGTTAATTGTATGATTAAAAGCTGATCTTGCCAAAACTATCCCGTCGAGGATGGAGATCGTTACGCAAATTTCTGCTCCGGTTTTAAGTGTTTTGAATATCCTGCTTCCTCTAGCCCCATGGAAATAAATCCGGTCTTCCTTTCTGCCGTAGCAGACAGGTATTACAAAAGGTTGATCATTGACCGCAAATCCCATATGGCATACGAAACTTTCATCAATAATTCGCCTGATAGATTCGGCGTCATAAACCGCCCTAACCGGATTAGTTTTTATTTTCGATCTTTCCGTTGGAGGTATTTCCCGGCTCAAAATCATACTCAATATGAATTTATTTGAATTGTGGCGGGGGACAACATAGATACTAGTCGGCCTTTACAAAAGATCCGATATGAAATATTTTTATAGGGCCACTTAGGATATTCAACTATGTCCAGACAGATCGAGGAAATACCTTTAATTGCATTCAAGCTGGATCCTTCTTCACATATTCCTCTCTATAAACAGCTTTATATAAAGACTAGGAATGCAATTTTGGAAGGTAAATTTATAAAAGGTCAAAAGCTGCCGGGGACAAGATCGCTTGCTTCCGAATTAAAGATATCCAGGAATACGGTTGCACTTGCTTTTGCCCAGCTTTTTATTGAAGGATACATAACCGGTCAAATTGGGTCCGGCACTTATATAAGCGAGATACCCGATAATTTCTTTGACCCCGCGAAAAGACCGATAAGAATCAATACTGCAGGTAAAAAAAACGGGAAAATAAAAAAAACATATTCTGAAAATCCGGAAATACAAGCCGCCGAAATAAGGCAGATAACGGATAATAATGAAACAGCAGACAGGACAGGATTGCGGTTTTTAGAAAAATTAAAAACGAGTGCAGGCCCCTCGGAATTGATTTCAAGGTACAGAAACCTTGATGAAATAAGAGCGTTCCAAAACGGAATTCCATCATTCAGTGAGTTTCCATTTAAAACCTGGCAGAAATTAATTAACAGGGCATCTCAATGTTTTAATTCCATGCATCTAGGGTACGGCGATGCAGCCGGGTATAAACCTTTAAGGGAAGCTGTTGCGAATTATCTTAGAAAATTCAGAGCAGTAAATTGTACGGCAGAACAGATCATTATAATAAACGGTACACAGCAGGGATTGGATTTGATAAGCAGAGTACTGCTTAAGCCGGGAAACACTGTTTGGCTTGAAGACCCGGGCTATTTCGGCGCACGGGGAGCAATGATATTTGCCGATGCCGTTATTTTTCCCTGTCCGATCGATAAGGAAGGACTGGATATCGAGTATGCAGCCAAAAACAATCCGGCTCCCCGCTTGATTTTTACCACACCTTCGCATCAATTCCCGCTCGGTTATGTGATGAGCATTTCAAGGAGATTGAAACTCCTCCAATATGCCGGAAGACACGGGAGCTGGATTATAGAAGATGACTATGACAGTGAATTCAGATACTCGGGTTCCCCTCTCCCTTCCCTTCAGGGCCTGGATCAATATAAAAGAGTTCTGTACCTTGGAACGTTCAGCAAAGTATTATTCCCCGGACTGAGGATCGGGTATATTGTTCTGCCCGATAAAGAAATGGGAGATCTTTTTGCTACCGTAAAATCTTTAACCGACAGGCAAAATCCGATATTCGAGCAAGTACTCCTCGCTAAATTTATAGAGGAAGGGCATTTTGCAGTACACCTCAGAAAAATGCGGATGCTTTATAAAAAGCGCCAGGAGTTTTTAGTTGCAGAAGTAAAAAAAGAGCTTAAAGGATTTGTAAAAATCGAAGCTTCCCCGGCCGGTATGCACATAATTTTACAGCTGCCCAAAAAATCCAATGACAAAAAAATTTCGGAGGAGGCATTGAAAAGGGGGATAATCGTAAGACCTCTTTCGGAATATTCAATAAAATTCTTTCCTAATCCCGGCTTATTATTAGGTTATACTGCTTTTGAAGAGAATCAGATTAGGGAAGGAATAAGGGAATTAAAGTTAATACTAACAAAATCATTATAGATTGTTCTGGCCTATTTTTAAATTGCGGGGCTCCTTTACTCTTTTATAGAGCCAGAAGAATGCAGCTAAAGAGATTAAGGTATATATAAAAAAAACGTGAACATATCCAATAATCGTTATTAATAATCCTCCGATAACCCCGAATAATATTGTAGGTGCGGTAACCGAATTAAAAAGACCGATATAAAAAGGCCTTTCGGATTCCGTGCACATTTCCACAACAATCGCTAATCTCGAGATCCCCTGCAGAGTAAGAGTACATCCTGTAAAGAAAAAAACCGCAACCCCATACAGGAGCACATTATTAGCTAAGACCGCTACCAAACTTGCCGCTGCCGAAGAAGCAGCAAGAATAAGCAAATTAACCTTATGCCCGAAAAAATCGGCTAAATAACCGAAGAGAAAATTTCCAAGGACCTGGCTTGCCATTAAGATTATCGTAAAAGCCCCGGCATAAGAAGCAGGCAGGCCAAATTTCTTAATTGCATAAACAGGGTAAAAGGCGGACGCAGTAAGAGACATTAAAGTTAAAGCATCGGCAACCAGGAAATTTTTAAAATTGAGATTCTCTTTTAAAATTTTCTTTGAGCTGGAAAAGATCTCCTTTAAAGGAACGGGTGCAGTTTGAAAAGTTTTTCTGCTCCCGGATTCCTCGGGTACGGCCGGCTCTATTAAGCGGCTGATAAAATAAAACGATACCATTGTCAGGAAAAAGCAGATAAGAAAAAGCAAAGCAAAATTATGAGGATAAATAATTGAAGATAAAATTATAGAGACCGCAGAACCTCCCAGTATTCCAAGCGCCGAACCTAAAAACAGCCTGATTGCAAGAAGCCTGCCCCGGAAGACTATCGGAGTAGTTTTAGAAAAGAAATCATACCAGAAGAGCCCGGAGCTGCTCCCATAGGTTGCCGTCGTAAATATAAGAAAAAGCATCAGCGGAACCGAATACCTGCTGTCCATTTTTCCCAGAAACACCGAACAGACAAAGCTTATCAAAATAAAATTCAGCCTGTAGATTAAGCCGTACTTCATTACCCCGGGCTTAATTTTATCTCTACGTTTAAATAATCTGATAAAAAATAACTGCGGAAGATTTAATCCCAGTGTCCATAAAACTGTTACGGAACCGATTGCAATGGCATTGCCCCCGATACTTTGAATAAAAACAGGCAGGACAGTATTTACAGAGATAAAACTAGTTGCAAACAGGAAGATAGTTCCTTCATAAAAATGATTTGCAAGATTATGCCTTAAAATGGCTGTATTGTATTCAGGATACTTATCAAGCTGGAAATATTTTGCAAGCATACCAGGATTTGCAGGATTAAAAGATTAACAGGATTAGAAAATTTAAAGATATTTTTAAAGGTTTTAAAATAACTAATTTCTCTGCTGATAAAGCATAGAAGAAGATAATCAAAAATATTATTTT
>DATKLQ010000427.1:0-3842 GCA_035542335.1 Ignavibacteriaceae bacterium
TAAAGTAACTCCAACTGCACCGCTGAAACCATAATACCCGCTGTATCCCACGGATGCATTCAAATAATCCGAAGATTTTTCTTCAACATTAAAAGTGATATTTACGGTGCTGTCATTCGGAAGGCTGTGCTCGATTCCGCCGGGACCGTAAAGTTTTTCTACATTAAAGTATTGAAGGTTTGCAAGCTGCTGGACGCTTCTTAACAGCAGAGCCTTGTTATAATAATCTCCCGGTATTGTATAAAGTTCCCTGCGGATAACTTTATCTTTTGTCTTATCGTTCCCTTTTATATCCACCTTCCCGATTCTAAATTGATTTCTTTCCTCAAGCTTAATATATAAATCAACCGAATCGTCATCCACTTTTATTTCGGAAGGCTTAAGGTTAAAAGTTAAATACCCGTTATCAAGATAAAGATCCGAGACGGAATTCTGCTGTTCGTTCCCTCTTAAATTCTTTTCATACTTA
Source organism: Ignavibacteriaceae bacterium (assembly GCA_035542335.1). GTDB lineage: Bacteria > Bacteroidota > Ignavibacteria > Ignavibacteriales > Ignavibacteriaceae > DATKLQ01. Next base: position 470 of record DATKLQ010000427.1, read on the forward strand.
TCGTAATTAAATATATCTCCCTTTTTAAAATCGAGCCTGTCATTTAAAAGTTCTTCGGGATAAATGGAATTGCCGCTCCAGATTATATTCCTTACTTTGTACTGAGGGCCTTCGAAAACATTCATTACAATTTCCAAATCTTTATTATCATTAGAATATATTAAGGAATCGGAAACAATTTCGGCATCCCTGTAGCCTTCTTTCTTGTAATAATCAATAATTTTCTTTTTGTCATCTTCGTATTTCTTTTTATCAAATTTTGCGCTGCTCCAGAATTTCCACCATTTGGATTCTTCAATATTATCCATTTCACCTTTCAGATCGCCGTCATCATAAGCCTTGTTTCCCTTGAATTCAATCTTTCTAACAATAACCTTATCATTCTCTTGGATTACCATTTTCAAAAGAATACGATCTCTAATCCTGCCGATTAAATTTGAATATGTAATTTCATCTTTTTCATACTTCAGGGTATACTCATCGGAAAGATCCTTTTCGTTTCTCCAAATAACATTAATCGCATCATCGGTAGTATCGGCAGTATAATAAGTATACCTTTTAATCTCTATCTTTGCATTCAGGTAGCCGTCATCTTCATAAAGCTTGCGAACAGCAATTTTTAGGCTGGCAATTTCCTGCGACTTGAGTATGGCACCTCTTGTAAAGCTGATCTTTTTCTCAATATCATCGGTACTTATTTCATCATTTCCTTCAATTACGACTTTTTCAACACGTGGAAACTCCTGTACTTTAATCGATAAAAAAACTCCGTCGGCCACATGCTTTTCAATAACTATCTGGATATCGTAAAAAATATTTAATGCGTAAAGCTTTCTGATTGCATCCAAGGACTGTTCGCCGGGTATCTGGATTTCATCCCCGATTTTTAAGCCGCTGCTTGCAATAATTGTGCTGGCATCGGTAGTTTTATTTCCTTCCACGGATATGCCGAGTATTTTATAGCTTACCGTTTTATTTTCCTGAGCGGCAGCAATCCCGGAAAGAATTATTATCAGAAGAATTATTTTCCCTTTTAAATTACTAAAAGCCAGGACCGGAAATAATTTTTTAAGGAAGGACTTGAGCATTCACTAAACCTTTGTTATTCTTTGTTAATTGTTCGCTTACTTTACCGAATCTTCTTTCCCTTGTCTGGAAGCTTTTTATTGCTTCATACAAACGTTTTCGCCTAAAATCAGGCCAATATACATCGGTGACAAAAAATTCGGTATATGCAATCTGCCATAATAAGAAATTGCTGACGCGGAATTCCCCGCTGGTTCTAATCAGCAGATCCGGATCCGGGATATCTTTTGTTGTTAAAAAACGGGAGAACATCATTTCATTAATATCTTCTCTCTTAATCTCCCCAGCTGCAGCGAGCTCAGCAACCTGCTTAACGGCTTCCAGCAGTTCCCATCTCCCGCTGTAACTGAGTGCGAGGTTTAAAATCATTTTTTTGTTATTCTTTGTTTTTTCAATAGCATCATGAATCCCTTTTTGAACCTCGTAGGGAAAAGAATTACTGTTCCCTATTATCGTCAGTTTTATATCGTTCTGGTTAAGCTCGTCTGCTTCATTCCTCAGGCTTTTAAGAAGCAGGCGCATCAAGGTGGAAACCTCATCTTTCGGTCTTTTCCAGTTTTCCGTAGAAAAGGTATATAAAGTAAGGTAATGAACTCCAAGCTGTGCACAAGCTCTTACAATATCACGGACCGATTCAACTCCGACTCTGTGCCCGGCTGCCCGCGGCAGGCCCCTTTTCCGCGCCCATCTTCCGTTGCCGTCCATAATAATTGCAATATGCACCGGGATCTGCCCGGATTTCTTCAATTCTTCCTGGATTCTGTGGTCAGCCGATGATTCGGTTTTAGCCAATTCCAACCTTAATAAATGATAAAACGTGTAAAATTAAACTTCTCGTTTTTCATTGTCAAGAAATTTAACCCTGCACATTGTCAATGAATTTGATTATCAAAATAACAAATTGGAAGCCTATTATGAAAGGTAAAAACAGGTGTTTGATTCGAATTTGCAGAATCTTTGAAAAAAACAAATAACAAAAGAACAAATCACAAAAATAATCAATGATCAAAGATCAATATTCAATTCTCAACGGTGCTTTTAGAGCTTTTGGAAATTTTGAACATGTAAATTAGAATTTGAATATAGCTTACAAATATTAAAAAACTAATAATAATAAATGATCAGTATTCATTAGCACTCTTCAATTCTCAATCAAACTACTTCTTTAAGGTTTGAGATTTGTAAATTGTTTATTAAATATTATTTGGTATTTGGAATTTTTTAATTGGTGCTTTTAATGCATGTTCCGGATCAGGATAAAAAGAGCGGCTAATTCTACCTGCCGCTCTTCTATGGAGAGAGTGAGTTTTTAGGAGAAGAGAACTTTTTCTTTGAAATCGTGCTTTCTTTTTAGTTCAACCGGTCTATCCATAATCTGGAATATGCGGATATTCTTCCTGACATCATTTTCCAAAGTTTCAACCAATGCTTTTGCATTTTTAAAAATGGTTTCGTCGGCGCCGATGAAAAGCTTCACCGGCTTATTTGTAAATCTCGTTTGTCTTGTCGCTAAGAAGATAAGCTTCTCTTTAATTTTGGGATTATTCATATCATTCCTCGTTAAAGTTAAACCTATTGCATAGCTTTCTTTATATCTTGCAATTATATCCACATCGAAATCCCCGACTTTAGCAGGTTCCGGCAGATATGTGCCGAATTTTCTTCTGATTGTTAAATACCCGTTTTTCCAAAACTGCTCAACCAGCAAATCGACGCTTTTTCTTTTCATCATTTCCATTTCATTACCTTCCTAATTCAAACCCAAATTCCGGTAAGTATATATCGGCAAAATCGGTATAAGCGGAGTGAATTTAACATTATTTAATATTTTGATATTGGTTATCCTTGTGTATTCGAACTTCTTTATTTCTTTTGAGTTATGAGTCCTTCCGTATAAAACTTTTTTACCGTTTTTCTCTAAAGAGATGAAATAGGGATCAAGAATAATTTCATCTGAAGAATAAAGAAATTTTATTTTATTCCGGTTTTTGATTGCATCTGCAAAAAGATCTGATTTCATATTGGCCTCAAGAGTTTCTTAAATACATCATTAATTGAACCAGCGTATTACGCCGATTACTTTTCCGATTATAGAAAAATCTTTTGTCTCTTTAACTTCAATAGGTTTATACTTTTCATTCTCAGGAATAAGTATAATCGATTGATTTTTTTTCTGGAATGTTTTTACCGTTACCTCATCATCAATTCTCGCCACAACTATCTCTCCGTTGGCTGCTTCTTTTTTCGGAGAAACAATTACAAGATCGCCGTCAAAAATACCGGCGTT
>DATKLQ010000428.1:0-6558 GCA_035542335.1 Ignavibacteriaceae bacterium
CTACTTTTAAGATTTCAGGACTAATAAGGAGCGGGTTGCCTGCGAACGCTGAAAAGCACTGATACGGGGAGTCCCCGTAACCTGTAGGTCCCAGCGGGAATACCTGCCAAAGTTTTTGCCCGGCAGTGACTAAAAAGTTTGCGAAGTTATAAGCTTCAATACCGAGGTCGCCGATCCCGAATTTACCGGGCAGAGAGGTGGGATGCAGTAAAATTCCTGCAGCTCTTTCAAATCTCATCTTTGTTCCTTAAAAAATTTAACAAATATATGGAAAGAGAATTCAAATAATGTGAGATAGTTTGAAGGAGATATCAATGTCAATTCAAAAGCAGATTATAATTTAAATGAAGCACCGATTGTAAATACGCCTACCCCAAAACCGAGTTCCATAAAAGCACCGATTGTTTCCGAAAAATAGTATCTTCCCCCGATGTGCGCGCCGAACAGTGCATAGCTTCCTTGAGCACTATAACCTTGCACTCTTTGCGACGGTTCAGAAACAGTTACGATGTTAAAACCTAAAGTTAAACCGCCGTACAAATCCAGGTTTTTGGGTATATCAACCTGCGGATAAACAAGATGATATTCTCCTCTTGCCCCAATGAAAAAATAAGAATAGGACCAATTAAGTCCCAGGTATCCATAGCTGGAAGAACTGTACCCGAGCAGACCCCCGACAGAAATTTTTTCATGAACTCCATACTGAAGCCCCACCGAAATAGGAGGAAAATCGGAGGAACCATAGATACCATACAGCCCTGTTCCTAAACCTGCATTAAGAATTTCCATGTTTTTTTGATAAGCACCCTGGGCATGCAGAGAATTTGACAGAACAGATAAAATAAAAAAGGTGCCAAGTAAAAACTTCATTATCTGATCCCAATTTATTTTATTTAATAAAATAGTTCTCCAAAGATAATCGTTTTAAAATAAAAAATGCGGTAACGTTGAGATACCGCATTAAAGATTTTTTATTAAAGATTATAATTTAAAATCAACTCCGAGATCAAGTGCACCATAGCTTAACGAGCCATAACCAATTCCTGCTGAAATTGCAATTGTCGGAGCAACCCAATATCTTACTCCGCCGTGCACTCCCAAAAATAATCCTCCATAAGTAGGAGTAGCGTAATTATAACCGCCAGGACCATCCCAACTAACTGATCCGGCATCATAAGCTAAAACAAGACCTGCCCACGGATCCCATTTATCATTATCTACCTTGAAATGATAATTCCCCTGAGCGCCTATTAAAATATCGGTATACTTCCATCCATATCCGAAGGCATCTTCGCTGTAACCCCAATAACGGAAAACTCCGCCTATTCCAACTGTTCCAAAATTTTCCCACGTCATCCCATATTCATAATTAGCACCAAATTGAGGCGTTGATCCAAGAAAGGATAAGCCAATACTCGGGCCTATATAATTTTTGTTAGGCGTGAATTGAGAATAAGAACTTGTCATGAAGATTATGAGAAAAAAAGTAACCAGTATTGATTTCATAATTACTCCCAGGATAAATTATTGATTAAATTAAATTTTTTAAAAAATCGATTTAACATAATAATTAAGGGATAGACTTACAATAAAAAAAATATGCAATCCCAACGATTTTTTATGAATTTATAATAATCAAATAAGATGCCTGAAAAAAATTATCTTCTTAACTCCTTATTCTCAATAAAAATATAGACAGGAATTATTTAATGGAGAATTTACTTCATTATCCCAGTTTTCTTAAAAGATAGGACTAAATCAAACGGATTTTATCTTTTCTAAGATCATATTTAACAAATTCTTAGACAACTTTTTTTACTTTCTCCAGAATCCGTTTACCGGTATCATAAATATTTTGAGGGGTAAATCCATACTTTTCCATCAAGATTTTTTCAGGTGCAGATGATCCGAATTTTTCAATGCTTATAGACTCACCCAGCGAGCCGGTATATCTTTCCCAGCCTAACTTTACAGCCGCTTCAATCGAAACCCTTGCCGAAACGGAAGGGGGCAGAATAAAATTCTTATATTCATCCGTCTGCTGCTCGAATAATTCCCATGAAGGAAAACTTACTACCCTGACATTAATACCTTCCCCTTTAAGCTTCTCAGCAGCGTTTAAAGTTACCGAAACTTCGGAACCTGAAGCCATTAAAATTAATTCCGGAGTGCCTATACTATCCACCAAAATATAAGCACCCTTTAACAGTCCTCGCGCCGACGGATATTTATTTTGATCCAGGATCGGCAAACCTTGCCTTGTTAATATTAAAGCAACAGGTCCATTTTTATGTTCAATTGCGGCATGCCAGGCAAAAGTTGTTTCATTTGCATCGGCCGGACGGATCAATAATATTTTAGGAATTGCTCTAATTGCCGCAAGATGCTCGATAGGCTGGTGCGTCGGCCCGTCTTCACCTAATCCAATACTATCATGAGTGAAAACAAATACAGGTTTAATTCCGGATAAACATCCTAATCTTATTGTGGGTCTTAAATAATCCGAGAAAATAAGGAAGGTACCACCGTAAGGAATTACGCCGCCGTAGGTAGCCATCCCATTTAAAGTGCTTCCCATTGCATGCTCTCTTACTCCGAACCTTAAATATCTCCCCGAATAATTATTGGCCGAAAAATTTTCAAAACCTTTAGCTTTAGTGTTGTTTGAAGGAGTTAAATCTGCCGAACCTCCAATCATAGTCGGTATATGCGGTGTAATGGCATCTAAAACTTTTCCGGAAGCAGCTCTCGTAGCCAGTTTCTTCCCGTCGGCTTCAAAAACAGGAAGAGCGTCTTTCCATTCGGTGCCGTAGTCACCGTTCATTACCGATTCAAAGAGTCTTGCATCTTCGGGATATTTGTATTTGTACCTGCTGTACTTTTCATTCCATTCTTTTTCATACTCCTCACACTTGGATTTAACCGAAGCAAAGAAATTTTTTACTTCATCGGGAACTAAAAAGCTTGAGCTCTCGGGCCATCCGAGATTTTTCTTGGTAAGTTTAATTTCTTCTTCACCAAGCGGTGCACCGTGAGCCTCCGCAGTATCATGTTTATTAGGACTTCCGAAGGCAATATGGGTTCTCGTAATAATTATTGAGGGCCTGTCCGATTTTTGAGCTTCTTTGATTGCATTCTCAATTGCACCCAGATCATTGCCATCATCGATGTGCTGCACATGCCAGTTATATGCCTCGAATCTTTTCCCGACATCCTCGGAAAAAGATAATGAAGTTTCACCGTCAATAGAGATATGGTTATTGTCGTAGAAAAAGATCAGCTTATTTAGTTTTAAATGACCGGCAAGCGAAGCAGATTCATGCGAAACCCCTTCCATCAAATCCCCGTCGCTGCAAATACCGTAAATAAAATGGTCAATAATTTTTATATCTTCTTTATTGAATTTTGCCGAGAGAAAAGCCTGCGCCATCGCCATTCCGACTGCATTGCCGAAACCCTGGCCCAAAGGACCGGTGGTTGTTTCGACGCCCGGCGTCATATGATATTCAGGATGACCCGGGGTTCTGCTCCCCCATTGACGGAAATTTTTTAATTCATCTAAAGATAATCCGTACCCGCATAAATGGAGCATGCTGTAAAGGAGCATGCTTGCATGCCCGGCAGATAAAATAAACCGGTCCCTGTTTCTCCAACCAGGATTAGCAGGATTATGCCTCATATATTTTGTATATAGGGTGTATGCAATTGGTGCACAGGCCATAGGTGTTCCGGGGTGACCCGAATTGGCTTTTTGCACGGCTTCTGCGGATAAAAATCTAATAGTGTTGATTGCTAGTTCGTCAATTTTTTGGGAATGTATAGGCATTTAGATACTCCATCGGTTTTGAGGAAAAAATTTGAACTACAAATATATTAAAAATGAAGTAAAGAGCCTTAATAATACTCAAGAATATAGTAGTTCTGATAAAAAGGTTGAACATTGATTGAATAGAGTGAAACATTTTAAAATAAAAAACCCCGGATGTCTCCGGGGCCTAACAAGCGACCCAAACCGACTACCCTTGCGGCTTAAGGAAGGATAATCGAAAGGTTGCAACAAACCTAATAAAAATATGATTCGATGTAAGTGATTTAAAACATCCTCATCTGATTAATCAAAAATCGAATTAAAATAAAGAACCACTCCGATATTCGCTGTAATTAAATCTGTTTTTGATTTGGAAGGATTATAAATAACTCTGCCCGGTTCAATTGTAACCGATCCTTCTTTTAAGTATTCCGCTTCAGAGCCTAACAAATACCTGGCTTTCAAATCAATAAAAATTGAACTGAAATCATCTGAGGGACCTGCGACCTGTATCATAAATCCGCCGCCGCCGCCGTAGCTCCAAGCAAAATCGTCGTAATTAGTTGAGCTTGCTACTTCTTCCGTTCCTCTGCTTTTAATGGAAGTTTCGGTGAACAAATAGGCACCGCCGAAGAGCCCTTCAAGATAAGGCCGCACAATTCCCGAAGGAGGAATCAGCTGAAATAACACATGAAAATTTACAAGGTTATTTGTTCTGTCTACATCCACAGTAACGTCGGGAATAGTAGAACTGAAAGGTTCAAGTCTAGATTCGCTTCCGTAATTTAAATACCCGATATTGATCCCGGCAGAAAAAGGCAGAGCGGGATTAGGGGTGAAAAGCAGAAATTGCCCGCTTAATCCTATCCCTGTTCTCTTTACCTGATCTTTAAATTCCCCTGAAGGGAAACCTAAGGTAAAATTTAACCCGGCTGATTGAGCAAATAATGATAAAGCAAATCCGTTAAAGATAAGAAAGAACATCAGTTTTCGTTTATACATTTTTAGAATAACTCCCGGTTATTTCATGATTAAAATTTGATTTTTAAACTATAAATAAAAAGAAGCATGCTAATTTAATGAGAATCTTAAATATTAGCCCTCCTTTTTAAGAATTATGCAAAGCGGCGAATTAAAATTATAGCCTTAAACCGCGCGGAACAATAATCTTTTCCAGCAGATCAAAGATCAATTGGACTGTAAGAGCGAGCAACGCTGCAGGAACTGCTCCTTCCAAAATTAAAGACATATTATCCAATCTGATCCCTGTTAATATAGGCTGTCCGTATCCCCCCGCTCCGATCAATGCTCCCAAAGTAGCTGTCCCGACATTAATTACAGCTGAAGTTTTTATCCCAGCCAAAATCGACGGCAATGCCAACGGAAGTTCAATGAGCCACAGCTTATAAAACCAGGACAAGCCAAGCACCTCTGCAGATTCTCTGATGTGCAAAGGTATATTCTGCAATCCGCTGTAAGTATTTCTTACAATGGGCAGAAGGCTGTAAAGGAACAAAGCGGCAATTGCGGGCCATGAACCGATTCCTAGCAGGGGAATCATAAAAACAAGGAGTGCAAGCGAGGGAATAGTCTGAATAATCCCGGTTAAACCGAGTATAAAAACGCTGAACTTCTTTTTTTTATATGCTAAAATCCCGATTGGAACTGAGAAGATTACTGCCCAAAATAAAGAGACGGAAACAAGGTAGATATGCTCACGCGAGTAGGCAAGCAGGCGGGTAAAAAAGTTATCCTTCACAAATTCAGTCCTTAAACCAAATTTTTTCTGAATGAATTCTGCTGCTACGGCTCCTTCAGGGATCAAATCCAATTTAACTTTGGCATTCATGGAAACCATTGAAGATTCCGGTATATTGCTCTCAAGCCTCAAAACGGAATTTAAAACTTCCGGCGCATTTTTTTTCAAATTCGATCTGTAAAGAATAACGGCTTTATATTCAGGGAAATAGTTGAAATCATCTTCCAGTATTTTAAGGTTATAATATTTTATCTCGGCATCAGTGGAGTATAGATCTACAACATCGATTGAACCGTTCTCCAATCCCCTGTAAGAAAGATCGTGATCAAGCCCGGTGACATTTTCGCCGGAAAGTTTATATCTATCCCGCAGCCCAGGCCATCCGTCTTTTCTGTCCATGAATTCATTGCTCAGCCCGAATTTCAATTCTTTATGCTTTTGCAGATCGGATATTTTCTTAATCCCAAGCTTCCCGGCTATGCTTTGTTTCATACCAAGTGCATAAGTATTATTGAATCCTAAGGGCCTGCTCATTTCAATGCCAAGTTCATGCAGCTTTTTCCTCGCTTCTGCGTCGGTTTTAATTTTGCCCGCAAATATTTCCTCCCTGATTGTTCCGGTATATTCCGGGTAAATATCAATATCTCCCTTTCTCAGGGCATTCCATAAGATTCTGGTTCCCCCTAACTCCTTCAGATGCTCTGTACTTTTATAAGAAATTCTTGCCAGCTGGGTAATAATTTCTCCAAGGATAACTCCTTCAGTGAATTTTTTTGATCCTACCTTTATACCATGAGCCAAATCTTTTTCCTGGGACAAAGCTGCCGAAGGCATTAAAAGGAGGCAGGCTATTATTTTAATGAATTTTATCATTGAAATTTTTCCGGCTCTATAAAACTTCTCTGTGCATTAATAAAGCTGGTTACAAATTCATCCGCCGGGCGGTTGAGGAAATCATTGATCATTCCCGTTTGGATTATTCTGCCTTCCT